>CAZRXT010000006.1:0-25748 GCA_964604035.1 uncultured Prolixibacteraceae bacterium
CCACAACTTGCACCAATCCGATGATGTGGGCCGATGTGCCCGATATGTCGATAACCCGTAATGGCAATGATTATTACCTTATCAGCACCACCATGCACCTGATGCCGGGCGCACCCGTGATGAAGTCGCAAGATTTGGTGCATTGGGAAATTGCCAGCTACGTGTTCGACAGCCTTTACGACAATTCGAAATACAATTTAGTAGATGGTACCGTTTATGGCCGCGGTCAGTGGGCTTCGTCAATCCGTTATCACAAAGGATTGTACTACGTACTGTTTTCGCCCAACGACCAGCCATTCCGTTCGTACATATTTACAACCACCAATCCTTCAACCGAAAAGTGGAAACTTCATGCCCGTATGCAGCACTTCCACGATGCTTCGTTGTTTTTCGACGATGACGACCGTGTTTATGTTTTCTCAGGAACTGGTTCGTTACGTGAGTTGAAAAGCGACCTCTCGGACGTGAAGCCCGATGGTGTTGATATGAAAATTTTTGAACGCGATGCCGATGAAACCGGACTTTTGGAAGGCAGTCAGGTGGTAAAGCACAACGGAAAGTATTATCTGCTAATGATTTCATGGCCAGGAGGAAAACCACGTCGCCAAGTTTGCTATCGTGCCGACAGTATAACCGGCCCTTACGAAAAGAAGATCATTCTGCAAGATAAATTCGCCGACTTTCCCTATTGCGGACAAGGTTGCATTACCGATGATGAAAATGGAAACTGGTACGGCTTGATTTTTCAAGACCGCAACGGTGTTGGCCGCGTACCGCTTTTAATGCCCGTTCGTTGGGTTGATGGTTGGCCTATGCTTGGCGACGAAAACGGCAAAGTACCGTTAACTTGGGAAGTTCCACTGAAACCTCATGATACAGGGAAGCGCATTGTCGAAAGCGACGATTTCTCTTCGGAAAAGCTAAAAATCAACTGGCAATGGAACCATAACCCCGTAAACAGTGCGTGGTCGCTTACTGAACGAAAAGGTTACCTGCGATTGAAAACCAGCCGTGTGGTCGACAACCTTTTTGCAGCACCAAATAGCCTAACCCAACGCATGGAAGGCCCAAAATGCAGTGGCGTTGTTTCTATCGATGTATCGAAAATGAAAGATGGCGATGTGGCCGGGTTGAGCGCATTTAATGGCGATGCTGGTGTTTTGTCGGTAATAATGGAGGGCAACAAAAAGTATTTGACCTTGGTCTCTAATTCAGTTGATTTAGATAAGAACAAAGCCATTAAAGGTGTTAAAGCCGAAGAACTGGGCAGGGTTGAATTAACAAAAAACATTATTTATCTGCGTGTTGATGGTGACTTCAATTTAGGTCGTGATATCGCAACGTTCTTTTATAGTTTCGACAACAAAAACTGGACACCAATAGGCTCGGAGTACAAAATGATTTTTGACTACCGAAGGTTTTTCATGGGTTCAAAGTTTGCCCTATTCAATTATGCAACCAAAGAAACAGGTGGTTATGTCGATGTTGATTTCTTCGATTACAAACGAGACAATGAGTTTATTCATTAGAGATTGAAGTTTAGTCTCGCATGTTTTATTATGATTGAAAATATATAAATGAGTAGAAAATTTATTTTATTACTAATTACCATTTTGGCTTGTTATTATTGTTTTGGGAAAAGCAATAAAATAAATTTTTACTCTATCAAGGATGGGCTGTCTAATCCTTATGTGAAGTGTATTTTAAAAGACAGCAAAGGTTTTTTGTGGTTTGGAACCAATGAAGGACTCAATAAATTCGATGGTTCAAATTTCACATTGTATGAAAAAAATATAAGTGATGTCAATAGTCTAATCAATAATAATATTAATGCCATTCTCGAAGATAAAGAAGGGAACTTGTGGATTGGCACAGGAAGTGGGCTTTGCATTTACGATAGGGAACAAAACAATTTTAAGAGTTTTAGGGATATTGGGAAAGATAGGTTTCCTTCAATTTCATCATTGTTTGAAGACAATAACAACAACATCTGGATTGGGACCTCGGGTGTTGGGTTATACATTTATGATAAAAGCAGAGATAGTTTATATTCATATATGCCAAATGAAAAAGACCCAACAACGATTTCATCAAATTTTATAACCAGCATTATTTCTGATAAAAAGGGTAGGATATGGGTTGGTACTCGAAACGGACTTGATTTATTCGATGTCAAAAGCAATGTATACGAACTTAAAAATTACAACTATTCTCTAACCAACGACTTAAGAGAAGTTTACATTCGAGATTTGTGTATTGGCAAAGATGGCAATTTATGGGTTGGAACTTATGGAAAAGGGTTATATCAAGTAAAAGATCAGGATGAAGGATGGCATATAGATAACTATCAGATATCGAACGAAAAAGGATCATTAAATAATAATGATATTCTGTCACTGATCTGCGATAAAAAAGGAAATCTTTGGATAGGTACTGAAAATGGAGGATTGAATGTTTTGCCTCATAATTCTAAAGACTTTCTTAATTATAAAACCGAAGATGGAAATTTACAATGCATTAGCAGTAATTCAATTTGGTCTCTTTATCAGGATAATACTGGTATTATTTGGATTGGTACATTTAATCATGGTGTGAATTTTATTGACGAGCGGATCGAAAAATTCGAGATCTATTACAGAAACATCTATGAGCATAAAACATTGGTTGATAACAATGTTGTGAATTTTTCTGAAGATAAAGAAGGAAATGTGTGGATTGCGACCGATGGCGGAGGCATTAGTTGTTTTGACCCTGAAAGCCGAAGTTTTACCAATAAAATTGAAAATAGTTCTATATCGAGCAAGTCGGTTATGGCTGTTTTGTGTGATTCCAAACAAAGAATTTGGGTTGGTACTTGGGGTGGCGGAATAGACCTTTTCAATAATTCAGGAAAAAAAATTAAGAATTTCAAAGTAGAAGCCAATAATAAACCTGGTTGTTTTTTAAGCCTAATGGAAGATAAAAGTGGAAATATATGGGCTGGTTCTGCGGGGAATGGATTGTTTTTATACAATACAGACATAGAGGATTTTACCAAGTTTTCATATGACTCATTAGGATTTCCTTTTTCAAATAGATCATTTATAAATATTCTGTTTCAAGATTCAGAAAACACTTACTGGCTTGGGCTTCCAAATGGTTTGGTAAGCATGAAATTCTTAGGGGATAAGAAAATTTTCAACTCATTTGTGCATACTGAAGATGAGCAAAGCATTAGCAGTCTTGGAATTACAGCGATTTTTGAAGACTCAAAACATCGTCTTTGGATAGGAACTAGCGATGGTTTAAACTTGTTTAATCGAGAAGATGGAACTTTTACTGTTTTCAGAAAAGAAAACGGTTTGCCTAACAATAGCATTAACGGAATATTGGAAGACAAAAATAATTGTCTGTGGATCAGTACTTATGGTGGAATATCAAATTTCGATATCGAAAAGAGTACATTCAAAAACTATTCAAAAGATGATGGCCTTCTTTCAAATAGCTTTAATCAACGTTCGGTTTTAAAAACCCGATCAGGAGAGTTTTTCATAGGGTGCAACAACGGATTTATTGCTTTTTTCCCCGATAGTATAAAACCCAACACTTATATTCCACCAATTTATTTTACCGACCTGAAGATTTTTAATACAAGTGCAGTTATTGGGGCTAAAGGTTCACCCCTCAGCAAAAGCATTAGCGAGACTAAACACATCACATTAAATTATAAACAAACTTCATTTACAATAGAATTTGTCGCACTCAATTATACCCATTCAGCCAAAAACCAATATGCATACAAACTAGAGGGTTTTGATAAAGATTGGAATTATGTTGGCACAAAACAATATGCCACTTATACAAATATTGATGCAGGAAAATACATTTTTAAAGTAAAGGGAGCTAATAATGAGGGAATTTGGAATCCTGAGCCCATTCAACTCGAAATTTCAGTCCTTGCACCATATTGGAAGACAAAATGGGCATATTTACTTTATTTCGCCTGCATCGCATTTATTTTGTGGACATTTATTAACTTGTTAATTATCAGATCTACACAGGAGCAAAATCTACGATTGGAAAAGATTCACCGAGAAAGGAGTGAAGAGTTGAATCGGATGAAAATTCAATTCTTCGCCAATATTTCTCACGAATTACGAACACCGCTGAGCTTGATATTAGCCCCTCTAAAGCAGATTATTGACCAAGAACCATTGAAAACCGATTTGAAAAAAAGAGTAGAAATGGTTTATCTTAATGCACATAGGTTGTTCAAACTGGTTAATGAACTGATGGATTTTACAAAATCGGAAGAAGGGCTTTTAAAAATGTTGGTTCAAAAAGCTGACATCGTTTCTTTCTCCCGTGAAATTTACAGCATGTTTATCGAAGAAGCTCAGCGAAGAAATATCAATTATACAATTGATTCAGAGATTGATTGTATTGAAGTTTGGTTCGACAAGAGCAAAATGGAAAAGGTTATTTGTAATCTCCTTTCAAATGCCTTTAAATTCACTCCTGATAATGGAAATATTCGATTGCTAATTGGAGAGGAAGTTTCTAAAGATCAATCGTTTGTTGTTATCTCTTTAATCGACAATGGTAGTGGCATTTCGAAAGAATATATTGATAATGTATTTGACCGTTTTTTTCAAAGCCCCGAAGCTGAAAATAAGCATATTGCAGGCACTGGAATAGGACTGGCATTGGTCAAGAGTTTGGTTGAGTTGCATCATGGGACAATAAGTGTTACGAGTCAAAAATGGAAAGAAACATGTTTTACAGTAAAGATACCGTTAGGAAATTTCCATTTTCAGGAAAATGAGATCATGGATCAATTGGGCGAAGATTTTTTGACTCCCAATCAAATTTATCTGTCTAATAATAATGAAGAAACAATCAAGCCGAACCCCAATGCCCCATTACTATTAATTGTTGAAGACAATTCTGAATTACTTGAATATTTAGCTTCTATACTGGCTAAAAAATACCATATACTTAAGGCCGCCGATGGTGCCGAAGGGTTGAAAATAGCGCGAGATTCAGTTCCTGATTTAATTCTAAGTGACATTTCGATGCCTAACCTTTCGGGTATTGAGTTGTGCCGGATCATAAAGGGAGAGATGCCAACCAGCCATATTCCAGTTGTTTTATTAACAGCCAGAGTTTCAATGCCCGAAATTATTGAAGGTATAGGTACGGGTGCCGATGCTTATATAACCAAGCCGTTCGATAACCAACACCTTGAAATAACCATTGAGAAAACCATCGAAACCCGTCGAAAACTATACCAGCGTTTCAGTCAGGATGTGTACATTATTCCAAATGAAAATTCAGAAAATGAACTGGATCGAAAATTCCTGAAAAACATTATTGATTATATCGACCAAAATGCATCAAGCAACAATATAACTGTAGAAAACCTTGCTTCTCATTTATTAATGAGCCGTACCAATGTTTATCGAAAAATTAAGGCTCTTACCGGGCAAACTGCAACTGAATTTATCCGGTTTACAATGTTGAAAATGTCTATTAAACTTTTGGAAGAAGGGAAATATAATATATCCGAAATAGCCTTCAAAGTAGGCTTCTCTTCGCCCGGATATTTTGCAAAATGCTTTAAAGACCACTACGGAAAATCCCCCTCAGATTTTGTAGCTAAGGGAAACAATAGGGGTTAGCCTATTTTTACATTTCAGAAAAGCACATAAACTCTTCAGGTGTGCCGTTTGCATCATATTTTGCATTCGGTGCATCATCTTTGGTATTGGTTTTTATCTTCTTACGGTAGTTTCGTACCCACAATTTTACGTTGAATAGCGCTCCTCTGTTGAGCCATAAAACGATATTTCCCAAACAAATTGTGCCTTACAAAATCTTTATAATTAACTAATTTAAATTTAAATCGAATGAAGAAAAAAAATCGAATGCTTAATGTTGTAGGATTGCTCTTACTAATTTTGTACTCGCTATCAGGATTTGGACAGACCAAAAGTATTCGCGGAACCGTAACCGATGAAGCTGATGCTCCTCTTCCTGGTGCTAATGTTGTAGTAAAAGGTACAACTTTAGGCACAATTACAGATGCACAGGGAAATTATTCGTTACAAGCTTCAGGTAGCGATGTTCTCACATTTTCATTTATCAGTTATAAAAGTCAAGAAGTTGTAGTAGGAAGCCAAACTGTGATCAATGTCAAATTGCTCTCTTCTGACTTAAGCTTAGACGATGTTGTTGTTGTAGGTTATGGTACCGTCAAAAAGAGCGATTTAACCGGCTCTGTTGCAAGTGCCAACATTAAGGATTTTGAAAAATCGCCAAATACAAACCTTGCTCAATCGTTGCAAGGTGCGGTTCCCGGGTTGAATATTGGGCAAGTTACCAGTGCAGGTGCTACTCCTGATATTCAAATACGCGGTAAAAACACAATCTCGGGAAGTACAGGTGTTTTAATTGTAATAGATGGTATTATTTCAGGAGATCTTTCATCTATCAATCCGGCTGACATAGAATCGGTAGATATTCTTAAAGATGCAAGTGCACTGGCTGTTTATGGGGCACAGGCAGCTAACGGCATTATGCTTATAACTACTAAAAAAGGTAAAGCAGGCAAAGCCAGGGTTAATTTATCGTCTTCGTATAGCATTCAAAATCCGACACACAATTATGCTACAATGAATAGGGATCAATACCTAGCTTTCCTTAAAAATCTTGTTTGGGAAGAGTCTTACACAAAAGAATCGGGCTATACCAAAGAAAATGAGAGTTTTAACCTAGCTCTTAAATTACCTGAGACCTATATGACGAATGCCGATGGAAGTATCTCTGCTACCGATTTTGATTGGTGGGGTACTTGTACCCGACAAGCTACAATAAGTGAGAATAAGCTTAGTATTTCTGGTGGTAGTGAGGCCATTTCTTATTTGGTTTCCTTTGGTAATACCAGCCAAAAGAACTTTCTTTTAAATGATGATTTTAAACGAAACAGCCTACGTGTAAATTTAGATGCCAACGTTCGTCCTTGGTGGAAACTAGGGATACAGGCTAACGGTTCGTTTATAAATCAGGATGGTGCCGAACCTACCTTGTGGACATTGTATTCGATGAATCCATTGGCAACGGCCTATAATTCAGATGGTACAGTAGATGCTTCCCCAATGGAAATGGCTCGTGCAAATCCTCTCGTTGGAAGTAATATAACTGACTTGGAACGCCACAACTATTTTGTTGGAAATCTCTATTCCGAATTCCAATTGCCGATTAAAGGTTTATCGTATCGTATCAATTATGGTAACAAATACACAATTAATACTCATTACCAGTCCAATCCTTATGGAAATTCAGAAACAGGAGAAGCTTATAAAGAATTCTCAACTAGTTATGATTACACCGTAGACAATATCGTTAATTACGCAAAAGATTTTGGACAGCACAGTATTGCGGCAACGTTGGTATATGGTATTAAAAAGTACGAATACTCACAGACAAAGGCAGACGCAACTCAATTTACCAATTTAACATTGGGGTATAACAGTTTAGAGCTGGGAACCAATAAGTTTGTCTTTTCAGATGCGAATGATAACGCTTCTTTGTACCAGATGGCTCGTGTTAATTATAAATTTAACAACAAATATTTGCTTACTGCAACCATACGAAAAGATGGCTTTTCTGGGTTTGCTGCCAATTTTAAGAGCGCGTTATTTCCTTCTGTAGCTTTGGGATGGATAGTTTCTGACGAGGCTTTCTTTAAAAATATTTCTGTCATCAATTACTTAAAACTACGTGGTGGATATGGTGCTAACGGAAATTTTCCATACAAAGATTATTCAAACAGTTATGCTTCATTGGCTAAGGTTTCTACTAGCTCAGGCTATGTATTTGGCGATGGGGCTAAAGCCGTAATCAGGCAAGAATTAACTTCAATGGAGAACAATGATTTGAAATGGGAAAAAACAAGTGGTCTTAATATCGGGCTCGATTTTCGCTTGTTAAAAGATCGCATTCAGGGATCAGTAGATGCATATAAAACGGTAACAAATGATTTGTTGTATAATGTAGCCATTCCTACTATCACTGGTTTTCCTTCAATGTTTTCAAATATTGGCGAAATTCAGAACAAGGGTATTGAGTTCACAATTACTTCGCATAATATAGTTACTAGAAACTTCGAATGGAGTACCACGTTCAATATTTCCTCAAATAAAAATGAAGTGGTTGAATTGGAAGGTAAAGGCGATTTAATAACAAGCGGACTTTTCATTGGCCAACCTTTATCGGCTGTTTATGGTTATAAAATAGATGGAATTTATAATGTGGGCGATGAAATCCCAACCGGATACAATATTGGCAACTATAAAATCCATGACGAAAGTGGTGATGGAAAAATTTCTGAGGCCGACCGCACAATTTTGGGTAAAACCGACCCCGCTTATCGTTTTAGTATTATGAACAAACTTGGTTATAAGGGTTTTAACTTGTCGTTCTTTATTAATTCAGTTCAGGGTGGAAAAGACGGTTATCTAGGTGAAAATACCTATACACTGCTCAGAGACAATACTGCAAGAGCATGTAACCACCTCAATGAGTTTTCGAAAAATGTATGGTCGCCTGTTAATTCTGATGGAATTTATTCATCATCGACAACCAATGGAAGTATTGTGCCAATCAGATATGAAGATAGAAGCTTTATCCGTTTACAAGATGTTTCATTCGGTTATGATTTATCGAAAGAGTTAATCTCTCCTATTGGATTGGAAAATGTAAATGTCTATGTTTCAGGGAAGAACTTGCTTACCATTACCAATTGGCACGGATGGGATCCTGAAGCCAATTCAGGTACTGTAAGACCTGTAGGACGTTCAGCAGATATCAACAAATCTGGTGATGATTATGAAGGCCGACCAGTTATGCGAAGCTTCACATTCGGTATTAATGTTACATTTTAATTAGTTTATACAATGAAAAAGTATACATATTCACTATTGGTTTTAATAGCCACATTTCTTGGTGCTTGTAACGAAGATGAGTTTCTGAAAGAAACGCCAATTGATTTTATGAGTGCTACCAACGCATACTCTTCGATGACTGATTTTGATCAGGCAATTAATGAACTTTATTACGTAACCCGGTATGAATTCTATTGTAATCAGGAGCGTAGTGCTCAGGATTATTTTATGGGAACCGATATACTTGCAAACGGAAGTAGCGGTAGCTCAGATCCAAACCTCGCTTCTGCTTACGGTGCATCATCGAGTATTGCCGTGGCTCACTGGGATAAACTTTATTTACTAGCAGCTCAAGCTAATACAATTATTAGCCGATTGCCAGCTTCGAAAGTAGCCGAAAGCGACAGGACTGTAGTTGAAGCAAAAGCAAAGTTCTTCAGAGGATTTGCTTACCGTACTTTAGCATATTTATATGGTGGTGTACCCCTTCAATTGGAAGAAGTTACTTCTCCAAAAACTGATTATGTAAGACCTACAAGAGAAGTAACGTTGGCTCAAGCGGTTGAGGATGTTAAATTTGCAGCAGAGAATTTGCCCGATATTACGAAAGTAAAAGATGGTGAAATAAGTTCTGCTGCAGCCTATCATCTGTTGTCTGAACTGTATTTGGCAGTAGGTGAGTATCAGAAAGCTGCTGATGCAGCAACCGTGGTTATTAATAATGCTGCTTTGGGTTTAATGACTCAGCGTTTTGGCTCAAGAAAAACAGAGACTCCGGGCGATGTTTACTGGGATTTATACCGTAAGAATAATCAAAACCGGGCTAGTGGTAATGCCGAAGGTATTTTCGTAATCCAAATGGAAAACCTTGGTACAACAGCAGGTGGAATAGACCTTACATCATTATGGAGTTCTCCAGGAAGCTTCTTATTAGAAAGAATGTGTGCCCCTCAAACCGGCCTCTTCACTATGACCAAAGATGGCGTAACTTACAAGCCATTTACTTGGCCAATTGGTGATTATACCGGAGGTAGGGGTATTGGATCCTGTATTCCTACATATCATTTTGACAAAGAAGTTTGGGGCGGATATGAATCAAGTGAATTCAAAAAAGATATACGAAATGCTAATCATAACATTGTTAGAAAGTATAAATTTAACAATACAGATGCAGCAGCGCTAAGTGCTTTTATTGCAGCTTTTGGTAGCGATACAATTGATATCGATAAATACGACGAATATACTGCTGCCGGATGGACATTCGTTTCAGGAGATAATAATGTAATGACTACGTTCCCTGCTCGTTATCTTATGTGTTATCAAACAAAGTGTACAAGTCTTAAAGATTATCCTTCAGCTTTGGTTAAGGATGCCTCAACATACGTGCTTCAAAATGCTGCTGGTGGAACTTATTCCGACCAGTATATGTTCCGATTGGCTGAAACCTATTTATTGAGAGCAGAAGCATATATACGGTTGAATAAATTTACTGAGGCTGCTGCTGATGTAAATGTAGTAAGAAGCCGTGCAAACGCAACTCCAGTTACTGCATCTGAACTGAATACAACAGGTGTTTCGGGTGTTGCAGGGTTGGATTATATTCTTGACGAACGCATACGTGAGTTTGGTATAGAGGAAAAAAGAAGATTAACTCTTGGTCGTTTAGGCGAGGATATTTTTTATAATAGGGTGACTGCATATAATCCCTACTACAGTGGTGCTTACGGCACTAGGGCTGCTGTAAGCTTTTCTAAGACATACACGTTGTATGCAATCCCTCAGACTGTTATTGATGCAAATAAAGATGCAGTACTAGTACAGAATCCGGGGTATTAAATTTTGGATATGAGTAATTTGAAGGTTATCAGGTTAGTTAGATTATTTTGATATTGTAAATTAGGTGAATGATGCCAGCAGAAGTTGGCATCATTCTTATTTTTATCATTAATGCATTCTGCATATTTGGCATCATAATAATGAAATTCCACAAGGTATTTATACTGATATGTTATAGCATTCTATTAACATTTCAATCTGTATCGGCTCAACAAAGCGTTCATCTACTTTCTAATATAATTGTTGATGAGGCTAAGACTGATACCGACTTTCCAATTGTAATAGACAGAAGATCGGCTGCAATTATTCGTTTCGACGAAGCCGATTTTAAAGGTGTTATCCGCGCAATTGGCGATCTTCGGAACGACATCGAACGTGTTACCGGCGTTAAGCCATCATTAGAAACATCAGGTTCTTCGGCAGAATATGAAATAATTGTCGGGACATTTGGCCAAAGCAGCCTAATTGATAAGCTCGTTTCTTCAAAAAAACTCGATATTGCCGATCTCAATGGCAAGTGGGAAAGTTTTGTCATTACAACAATTGATAATCCACAACCCGGTACAAAGAGATGTTTGGTGATTGCCGGAAGCGACAAGCGCGGAACCATTTACGGAATCTATGAATTGTCAGAACAATTGGGTGTTTCGCCTTGGTACTGGTGGGCCGATGTGCCTGCTAAAAAACGTTCTTCGGCGTATGTTCTTTCTGGCCGTTACTTTTCAGGAGAACCAAAAGTGAAATACCGTGGGATTTTTATTAACGACGAAAACCCTTGTATGCAGAGCTGGGCAAGAGAAAAATTTGGAGGTATGAACAGTCAAATGTATGCGCATACTTTCGAACTTATTTTGCGTTTACGCGGCAACTGTCTCTGGCCTGGAATGTGGGGTTCTTTTTTGGAACACAAACCGTTAATTCCTATGTTGAAAGACGAACATGGGCAATATATCGGAAACTCGTTCAACGAAGACGACCCCGAAAATCCACGCATGGCCGACGAATATGGAATTGTAATGGGAACTTCGCACCATGAACCCATGCAACGTTCGCAACAGGAATGGATCAGGAATAAATCCAAATATGGCAATGGCGAATGGAATTATTTAACCAATAAAAGAGGCATCCAAAAGTTCTTTAAGGAAGGGATTGAACACACCAAAAACTACGAAAGCCTTATCACAATGGGGATGCGTGGCGACGACGACAAACCGATGGTCGATGCAGGGAGTGCCGAAGCCAACTTTAGAATTTTGGAAGGCATAATGGCAGACCAGCGCAAAATTATTGCCGATGTGGCCGGAAAATCATCTTCCAACCTTCAACAAGTATGGACACTTTACAGCGAAGTACTCGACTATTTTGACCAAGGAATGAAAGTGCCCGACGATATGATTATTGTGCTGTGCGATAATAACTGGGGCGATGTGCGCAGGCTCCCTGAACTTGGCGGAAAAAAACATCTAGGGGGGTACGGAATGTATTACCATGTTGGGTATTATGGAGCTCCACGAGCTTCAAAGTGGCTCAATATTACGCAGATTCAGCAAATGTGGGAGCAGCTTTACCTAACGTACAATTACGGTGTTGATAAAATTTGGATGCTCAACGTGGGCGATCTGAAACCCAACGAGTATCCGATAGATTTTTTCATGAATATGGCTTGGAACCCTGAAGCTTTCAACGAAAAAAACTTGGAACAATATACGCAGAAGTTTTGTGCTCAGCAGTTTGGCGAAACGCAAGCCGCCGAAGCAGCCCGCATCTTAAACACTTATTGCAAATATGCGAGCCGCATTTTTCCGGAATTGATGGACGAACAAACCTTCAACCTCGAAAATGGCGAATTCAAAATGGTCAAAAGTGAGTTTATGGAGCTCGAAGCACGGGCACTCCGGCAGTTTTTGACTTTATCAAATAACTATCACGATGCCTATAAGCAGCTCATTCTTTATCCGGTTCAAGCCATGGCTAACCTTTACGATATGTATTATGCTGTTGCAATGAACCGCAAACTGGCTGCCGAAAAAGATATTGCGACTAACTCTTGGGCTGATCATGCGGTCGATTGTTTTTTGCGCGATTCATTGTTGAGTTACGATTACAACCATCTTATAGCTAATGGCAAGTGGAATCATATCATGGATCAAGCGCACATTGGATATGCCTCATGGCACGGTCCCGAGTACAATGTAATGCCCAATATTGTTCGTATTACGCCCGGCGATGTAAAACTAGGGGGCTATATTTTCTCCGAAAAAAATGGTGTGGTGGTAATTGAAGGCGAACACTATTTCGAAAACACAGCAACCGAGAAAACGAAATGGACAGTGATCCCCGATTTGGGGCGAACACTTTCGGGCATTGCATTAATGCCT
The DNA here is from genome assembly GCA_964604035.1 of uncultured Prolixibacteraceae bacterium. GTDB lineage: Bacteria > Bacteroidota > Bacteroidia > Bacteroidales > Prolixibacteraceae > CAYMTR01. Next base: position 13,139 of record CAZRXT010000006.1, read on the forward strand.
TATACCGAAAAAACAGGAGGGGCATCCATTTCTTATAAAATGAGAATGACCCATAACGCAGATAGTCTTAACGTTTGGGTGTACTTCGATAGTACCATGCCGTTCATAAAAGGTGGTCATCGTGTGGCTGTTTCGTTCGATGGCGGCACAGAGATGGTTTGGAACATCAATTCCGATTTGACATGGAAAAATGTTTACACGAAAATGTACCCAACAGGAGCTGCTCGCATGATTGAAACATCAAACTTTCTGCCATTATCTAAAAGTAGCGATGGCACACATACATTGACCATACGCCCGCTTGATCCGGGAGTGGTAATTTATAAAGTGGTAATTGACAATGGTGGTATAGAAAGTACCTTTTTGAAAATGGACGAAAGCCTGTACATTCGACAATAGAAAATGGTCATATTTAAATCTTAAAGTGGCCAATTGTATCAAATTTTGCATTCGTTGTATCATTTCTTTCAGTTTTTGTGCTCACATTAAAACAACTTAGCGTCGTAGAACCTATGTGCCTGAATTGTTTGTCAGCAGTGTACTTGTGAAGGTAGAATTAAAGAGAGTTAAAGATCGTGTATAAGCAGCATTGCGACGGTAGTATGAATAATTACTTGAGAGAATTCTAATTTTTAGTGTCAATTTTAAATTTAAAAATAAGCTTTATGAAGAAAAATTTACCTTTTAATCGTATCCTTTTCCTTATGCTTGCGTTGGCTCTACAAACCAGCCTGTTTGCACAAGAAATCGTATTTGTTTATAACCCAGCTACTGTTGATGCAGTTTCTGGCGAAAATGCCGATCAACCTACTGTTGCGCTTTTCGAAGAACAAGGCTATACAGTGAATCTTTTCCCAATAATTGATATTACTACTGCAACAGCAGAACAGTTGGATTCTCTGAACAATGCCGATTTGGTTTATATTGGTCGAGCTATTACAAGTGGAAATTTCGATCTAGGTGCAAAAGCAGACGCATGGAATGCAATTACAGCACCAATGATGGTGCCAAGTATGTGGGCATTGAGAAATACCAAAATGAACTGGTTCAACTCAGCTGACTGTGCAAATATCGATAGTTCTTTAACCTATACCTTCAAAGGTGATATAATTCAAGACGATCCTGTTTTTAAAGATTTGACAGGTAATGTTGATTGGTGGTCAGGTCCATATAGCACAATTAATGTTACCGATGCAGGAAATGGACAAGTTTTGGCAACTAAAAGTGGCGAAGGATATGTGTTATTTGCCCGTTTCGAAGCGAATGTTGAATTCTATTCTGGTTCTGTATCTATGCCAGCTGGTCCCCGTACTTTTTTCAGTAGTTCTAGCGACAATATGTTGATAGATGGCAACAAATACTACAACTACCTTGGTTTTACCGAGCCAATTAAAAAAGTTTTCTTGAATGAAGTTGCTTCAATGTTAGGTGTTTTTGACCCTGATGCGGTTAAAGAACATTCTCGTAATTTGAATGCTTCCATTTACCCAGTTCCAGCAACCGATCAACTTGTTGTGGAAATGGAAAACTTGAAGAAAGTAGATATGATTGACCTTTCTGGAAGACAAGTTGCTTCGTATGAAACTGTGGGAGAAAAAATTTCGATGAACATTGGCAATTTGAACAAAGGGGTTTATCTGCTCAAAATCAGCAATGCAAAAGGCGAAACCTTGGTAAAGAAAATTACCAGGAACTAATACAACATAAAAAAGGAGGTTGGAAAGTATTTTCCAACCTCCTTTTTTTCTTTTTATCGAAATACTTCCTGTCTGCAACAACTACATACACCCTTCATGCAAAGGGTTTATTTTTTTATATTTTTCAAGTTTCATTTCTGATCATTTCAAATAAAAGTATATGAACACTAAAAGCATTAAAGCATTTCTTGCTATTCTTTGCCTGACATTTATTTTTCAAACAAGTTTGTTCGCACAAGCAAATGCACCTTTGAGGCGGCCAATCTCGCCACAACAGCCCATGTGGCTCATTCATATCGATACGTGGAACTACGCCGATCCACAAAAGATCATCGACCTTATTCCTAAAGACATTCGTCCGTATGTGGTGATGAACATTTCATTATCCATTAGTCATGATGTAGCAACAAGCCGTTTCAAAGTGGCTGAATATGGCTACGAAATTGCAAAGTCGTGGTTAAGGGTTTGTGCGCAAAACCAAATGTGGGCAGTTGTTCAACATTCTAGCGGTGGATATGCTCAATTTTCTGATTTTGATTTATCGGTTTACGAGGAACTTTTCAGAGATTATCCAAACTTAATTGGTTTTAGCTATGCCGAGCAATTTTGGGGTTTCGACGATCCGGGAGATAAACTGTCGCCAAAGTGGATCGATCGCATGACTCATTTCTCTAATTTATTGAAAGTATGCAACAAATACGGTGGTTATCTTGTGGTCTCTTGGTGCGGAAACCAATGGAGTCCATCAATCAACCCAATTGCGATGATGAAACGAAGCCCTGCCTTTGCCGCATCGTGCGAAAAATATACCGACAACTACATCCTTTGCGAAAAATATACCCAGCAATCGTTCCAGTCCGATATGGAGAGTATTTGTCTCGGTTCCTACCTTTCGGGATACAGCGGCCAGTACGGCACTCGCTACGACGATACCGGCTGGACCGATCCGACAGGAGAGCACAAAAACTTCACAATGGCCACCGCAGGGGCTGTTCACCTCGAACATATCATGTTAACAGGAGCAACGGTGATCGATGGTCCTGAATTGATTTGGACACAGTGTTTCCGCGAAACAAACAGGGTAAGTACAACCGATGGCTATAGTATGCGCAATTGGGAAACTTATCCGCAGTTCAACAACGTAAGTGTCGATATTTTCCGAAAAGTATTAGATGGAACAATACGCATCCCCTCTCGCCAAGAGGTAATTGACCGTACAAAATATGTAGTTGTGAACGATGTGAATAGCGGCAACGTTAACGACATATATAGCTCGCCACAAACATTGTTCGAAGGGCTTTACCGCATGAATGGAGATGGAAACTATGAAAACAACAAAACCTTCTTCAAAAAAACCGGACGTTACCCAACTATTCCAACTGTATATAACTTAGACGATGAAATTGCCAAATCTTTTGACATTCAAGTTAAACGAACAGAATATGCCAGTCGTTGGCCTAACATAAACGCCAAGGTTAATGAGTTAGACAAATTGTTCCCCGAAGAATATACTGGCGATTTGTATGCCGGAAGGCACGAAAATGGCTGGGTGATTTATAACCCTTACAAAACAGGTCAAACAGCCAGTGCTAGTATTCCATTTAAATTTAGTACTTGCGACAGTGTTTATCTGGACTATTCGCAATACACTGCGTCGGTAATGAAAGAATATGCTGACAAAGTAACCTTCTACCTTAGCAATTACGACAATGTGATCAGCACAGCATTAAAAACTGATGTAATCAAGATATACGGAAGTACTAACAAACCCACTTATACCCATAATGACAGGGGCAATCACCAAGCTAGCACGCTTGCTGAAAGCTGGACTGATGGAGTGTTTATATTGACCGTTAAGCACAATGGGCCAATTGACATTACCGTGAACTGTGACGGAACTGCAACAGGCCGTTCAACATCGTTCACACAAGCTACGGTTCTTGAGCCAAGCAAACCACCAATTTACACTGGTCCACGGCAATACGAAGCCGAATGTTTCGATTATAAAAACATTACCAATATTACCACCGGCGGTCAAAATGGTTCGATTCGGAACTATACCGGCCAAGGTTATTTAGAGTTAGGAACCAGTTCCACAGCCAGTGTTAGGGATACTGTTTATGCTTTACGCTCTGGAATTTATCAACTCATAACAAGGTATTCGGTTGTGGGTAGCGATGTAAACCATTTAGATTTGTATGTAAATGGCTCAAAAGTGGCAACACCTGTGTTCACTAAAACTACTACCACTAGCGAATGGAATATCAACACCCAAAATGTTGAACTGAAAGCGGGTAAAAATGTAATTATCTATAAAGCAAATAAATCAGGCACACGAAACATTTATTTAGACAACATTGTCATCGAACGCTCCGACAATGGAGTTTATAATTTCAGCAACGATACACCATCGCCAACTAGCACTACACCACCTGCTAGCTTCGTAAACGTGCAAAGTGGCACCGCGGGAGTGGTATCTTTTACCGATAGCAACAACAAAACCAGCAATTGCTTCAAAACCTACTCAGCAGGCAGCAAAAATGGCACTGGAGTAGCCAATTTAGATTTGTTCCCCTACACCGCAGCCGACTATTCAATTGTTTGGAAAGAATACTACGGAACTTCGGGTGGCAAAAAGGGAATGTTGTTGAGGGGAACAGGAGAAAATGGTTCGTGCTCGTATGCCGAAGGACTGAAGCAGGGTTATTTGTTCATAGCGCAAAATAATGCGGATAATACCGTTACCTTGAAACCCTACGTAGCGACACCCAATGGTATTACCGAAAAAACATCGTTTACAACCAGCTTCAAAATAATGCCCGATCAACCTTGCTGGTTCAGGGCTAGGGCAGTTGGGAACCAGATGAAATTCGAATGTTCAACCGACAGCCTGAATTGGGTGGGCGGTACTGCCACAGCTTTTACCGACGACCTCTACAAAACAGGATCGACACAGTTGGTCTGGGGTGTGGCTTCCGATAATTTCAGTTGGACAATGGACGATATTGCCTATAAAGAAGGCTTTATTTCGGTGTCGCGCTTATCGATGGATTCGTTCAGTTACATTCAGGACGATGCATCATCGGCTAGCCAATTGTTCAAAGTTTCAGGAAAATCGATGACCGACGACATTAAGATTGAAGCCCCACAAGGTTTCGAAATATCGCTGAGTGCTGAGACTGGGTACACAGCATCTATCACCTTAAAACCCGAAGCAGAAAACATCCAGAATACTACCATTTATGTGCGCTTGAAAGCAGGTTTGAATATTGGTACATACGAAGGAATTTTAAATATAAGTTCGAATGGTACAACAGGAACTTCGCTCACATTAAACGGAAGGGTGTATCCCCAGCCAATAAGCCGCGTATATAATTTCACTACGGATGTGGCCAGCAATAAGGCTCAAACGCCACCATCACTGTACACTACAATAGGCAAGGGCAATAGCGCAACTGCGGGCGTAGTAAGCTATACCGATTCAAAATCTGTTACCAGCAACATGCTGAAACCTTATACCAGTGGTCAACGAAATGCAACCGGGGCAATAAACCTCGACCGTTTTTCAAAAACAGCCACCGATTATTCGGTTACATGGAAACAATGCCTTGGGGCTAGTGGCACCGACTCGAAAGTAGGTGTAATGTTACGCGGCAACCCCGATCAGCTAGGCACCGAAACAACCGGATATGTTCAAGGCTTAATGCACGGTTATTTGTTCATTGTTTACAATACCACGGGGCGCAGTGAGTTCAGGGTTTATCGGTCAAGCGCTGATTTAAACCTGTCGATGCTGGTCAATTCAAGCGTATCAACATTGATACCAGCCAACAAACAGCCCGTTTGGTACAGAGCAAGTGCCTCGGGCACATCGCCGGTTACATTGAAGCTCGAATACTCGACCAACGGCACAACATGGAGTGTTGGCGCAACCACAGCCGATACAGGCGAATCGACGTTCAAATCGGGCGCAACCCAACTCGTTTGGGGGCTTGGTGCTGGAAATGTCAACTTTTTTATTGACGATATTACCTTTAGTGGCGTTGAGTCGGACAATGGAACAGAAGAAGATGCCATTACCGTTTCGAACACAGCATTAACGGGCTTTGGTTACAAACAAAATTCAGGTCCATCGGCAAGCCAATCGTTCACTGTTTCTGGAAATTCGCTAATTGAGACACTAATTATCGATGCTCCGGAGAATTATGAACTGTCGCTCGATCCATTTTCGGGTTATACCCCTTCAATCAACCTTACCCACACTAATGGTTCGGTTGCTGAAACCACAATCTACATACGATTGAAAGCAGGTCTGAACACAAACACCTACAACGGCGATATCGCAGTCGCTTCAGTTGGGGCTGCAACGAAAACCGTTGAATTAAGCGGAATTGTTGATGAAGATACAAATGGGGTTAAACCAATTATTAATACATTCGCAAAAATAATTTCAAAAGAATACTATACATTTACAGGACAAAGAATTCCGAATAAGCCAACGATAAATGGAATTTACATTGTTAAAAATAGAATGTCGGACAACACCGTATCTATAGTAAAAGAAAGTATTTTGAGAGAATAATGATGAATTATTGAATCGTAATTAAAAACAAATAGATATGTCGTTTAAATCAATTTACATTTTAGCGTTTAGCAGCTTTTTAACATGCAACATTGCTTTAGCGCAGGAAAAATTGTATAAGAATGCATTTCCGTCGGGCGATGTGAAGTTGCTCGATGGACCGTTCAAACATGCACAGGACTTAAATATCGAGGTGCTTTTAAAGTACGACACCGATCGATTGATAGCACCATTCCGAAAAGAGGCCGGGTTGCCCGAAAAGGCAAAAGGGTTCTCGAACTGGGAAGGGCTCGACGGACATGTGGGTGGTCACTACCTGTCGGCATTAGCTATGCACTATGCCGCGACGGGCAATGCCGAATGCAAAAAGCGCATGGACTACTTTATTTCCGAACTAAAGGCTTGTCAAGATGCGAATGGCCAAAAATATCCCGAATGGGGAGTGGGTTACATTGGGGGAATCCCAAATGGGGCAGCTCTTTGGCCTAAAATTAAGGAAGGCGATGTTGGTGTAATCTGGAAATACTGGGTGCCATGGTACAACGTACACAAAGCCTACTGCGGTTTGCGCGATGCCTGGCTTTATACTGGCGATCAGGTGGCCAAAGATATATTCATCAAATATTGCGATTGGGCCATCAATATCACAGCTGGTTTGACCGATGCCAAAATGGAAGATATGCTTGGCAACGAGTACGGCGGCATGAATGAAACCTTCGCCGATGCCTATCAGATGACCGGTGACGAAAAATACCTTGTTGCCGCAAAACGCTTCTCGCACAAGTGGTTGCTCGATTCAATGGCCGACAATATCGACAACCTCGATAACAAACATGCCAACACGCAAGTGCCAAAAGTGGTAGGCTTTCAACGTATTGCCGAACTTTCAAAAGACACAAAATACGCAAAGGCAGGTAGTTTCTTTTGGGAAACTGTTACGGGTAAGCGCACATTGGCTTTTGGTGGCAATAGCCGTAGGGAATTCTTCCCAAGCGAAGCTTCGTGTGGCGACTTTGTAAACGAGGTAGAAGGCCCTGAGTCGTGCAATACCTACAACATGCTCAAGCTCACCGAAGATTTGTTCCGTGTTGAACCTTCGGCCAAGTATGCCGACTATTACGAACGTGCTTTGTACAACCACATTCTTTCGACCCAACACCCCGAACATGGTGGCTATGTGTATTTTACACCTGCACGGCCACGCCATTACCGGGTTTATTCGGCTCCTAACGAGGCCATGTGGTGCTGCGTTGGAAGTGGCATGGAAAACCATGGAAAATACAACGCGTTCATTTATACCCATAATGCTGATTCGTTGTTTCTGAACCTCTTTATGGCTTCGGAACTCAATTGGAAAGAAAAGGGAATAAAAGTGAAGCAAGAAACAATGTTCCCGTTCGAGGAGCAAACAAAGTTGAAAATCACGCAAGGAAACGCCCAGTTCAAACTTCTGGTTCGTTATCCATCGTGGGTTGAAAGCGGTGCGTTGAAGATTCTTGTAAATGGTAAATCTGTTGATTTTAAAGCAACACCATCGTCATACGTTGCAATTGACCGCAAATGGAAGAAAGGCGACGAAATAAAAGTCGTTCTGCCAATGCACAACAAGCTTGAGCAAATGCCCAATGTTTCGAACTACTTTGCTGTAATGCACGGGCCTATTCTGCTTGCTGCAAAAACGGGTAACGAAGACCTTCGTGGATTGGTGGCCAACGATAGCCGTTGGGGTCACATTGCAGGTGGGCAAAAATTGCCTGTTGACAAAGCGCCCATCATCATTGAAGACGACTTTACAAAGATTGCCGATAAATTAGTGCCGGTTAAAGGCAAACCCTTCACATTCGAAGCTCCAGGCTTGAAGTTGGTAAACCCAACCAAGATTGAACTTGAGCCTTTCTACCAAATCCACGATTCGCGCTACATGATGTATTGGATGGTGCTGACCAATTCGCAGTACGCAGCCCACCTCGATTCGTTGACAAAAATGGAAGCCGCAAAACTCGAACTACAAAAGCGTACCATCGATTTTGTTGCCCCCGGCGAACAGCAGCCCGAAGCAGACCACTTCATTGCTAAAGAAAATTCGAATACAGGGAATAAAAACGACGAGTTTTGGCGCGATGCCCGCAACGGTGGTTTCTTCAGCTATAAAATGGCTACTAATTCCGAAACTCACCTGTTGTTAATTGTGCGCTATTGTGGCGGCGAACAAGGCAGTCGTAAGTTCGATATTTATATTGATAACGAGAAATTGGTGAGTGAAGACAATACCCGTAAATGGCCGCAAGATAAATTTCAGGAAGTTGAGTATTCAATACCCAATTCAATGGTCGAAGGCAAAGAAAGTGTAAGGGTGAAATTCCAATCGTTAGAAGGAACTTCTGCCGGAGCAGTTTATTATATTCGTGTAGCCCGAAAAAAATAGAATATTCAGATTATTTCTTTACAGAGGAGTTAAAGGCCAATCGAGAAGATTGGCCTTTTGCATTTCATCAATAGATAGAACACCGATTTGAAAGTAAATCAATTTGTCTAATTGACTCATACACATTCGATAATTCTTTTGGATAATCCTGATGGGTGAACGCAAAATTAAGGGGGTATCTATAATCGAAAATGTCTATAGTGGTATAATCTTTACAAGATAGTTTATTATTTACAGCATTTGTATCAAAAATACTAATACAAAATATGAATAAAAACAATATTTGTATGGAATAAGTATTGTTATTATAGCTTAATATCTACAATCATTTATGTGGTATTTAGTGTCGCAATTTATTATCAAAATAGTCCGATAGTTTTAGTTTAGAAAAAGTCAGTATAAATAATTAAAGAAAAATAAAATGAAGATGCTGTTTAAGTCGAAGATGTTTTTTTATCGTCAATACGTTTTCCTTTTTATCTTATCTATGTTGTGCTTTTCCGCAACGGCACAGCAAATCAGTAATTTTGTTTCGAATACTGCCGAAAAAGAAACCGATTTCCCTGTAGTTTCCAACGACAAAGCGGCAGCAACTATCCGCTACGACGAAGCCGATTGGAAAGGCGTAATCCGCGCCATTGGTGATCTTCAAACCGACATCAATAGCGTTACCGGGGCAAAACCTAATTCGCTTACTTCCGGGTCGTTTTCTGAATATGAAATTATCATCGGAACGGTTGGTAAAAGCAAGTTGATCGATGAGCTTATAAAAGCTAATAAACTCGATGCAACCGACCTGAAAGGAAAGTGGGAAAGCTTTGTGATTGCTACCATTGATAATCCTCAGCCGGGCACCAAGAAATGTTTGGTAATTGCGGGCAGTGACAAACGCGGAACCATTTATGGAATTTACGAATTGTCAGAGCAACTTGGCGTTTCGCCTTGGTATTGGTGGGCCGATGTACCTGCAAAGCAACGCCCTTCGGCTTATGTGTTGGCTGGTCGCTACTCTTCGGGCGAGCCTGCTGTAAAATACCGTGGAATTTTCATTAACGACGAAGCTCCATGTTTAACAAGTTGGGTTAAAAACACCTACGGAACCGATTATGGCGATCATAAGTTTTATTCACGTGTTTTTGAATTGATCCTTCGCTTGAAAGGAAATTATTTATGGCCAGCCATGTGGAGTTGGGCTTTCTATGCCGACGACCCAATGAACAGCACGGTTGCCAACGAAATGGGCATTGTGATAGGTACTTCGCATCACGAGCCTATGGCACGAAACCATCAGGAATGGACCCGAAAAAGAAAAGAACATGGAGCATGGAATTATGCAACCAATCAGAAAATTATCGACCAATTTTTTAAAGAAGGTATTGAACGCAAGTTAGGCACCGAAGATATTGTTACAATTGGTATGCGCGGCGATGGCGACGAGGCCATGTCGAAAGATACTGATGTTAAGCTACTTGAAAAAGTGGTTAAAAATCAACGCAAAATTATAGAAAAAGTTACCAAACGACCAGCTAATGAAACTCCGCAATTGTGGGCTCTTTACAAAGAAGTTCTTGATTATTACGACGCAGGAATGCGCGTCCCCGATGATGTAATTATCCTTTTGTGCGACGATAACTGGGGAAATGTGCGCCGTTTGCCCAACGAAAAAGAACGCCAACATCCGGGTGGCTGGGGAATGTATTACCATGTCGATTATGTGGGTGCGCCCCGCAACTCAAAATGGCTTAACGTAACACCTATTCAGAATATGTGGGAACAATTGCAACTCACTTACGATTATGGTGTTGATAAACTTTGGGTGCTCAACGTGGGCGACATCAAACCGATGGAATACCCAATTACGCTCTTTATGGATATGGCCTGGAACCCTACTCGCTATAATGCTGCCAACCTTTTAGATCATCCGCGTGCATTTTGTTCTCAGCAGTTTGGTGACGATCAGGCCGACGAAGCAGCGCGGATTCTGAACCTGTACAGTAAATACAACGGACGAGTAACGCCCGAAATGCTCGACCGGAATACCTACAATGTTGAAACTGGAGAATGGAAAAAGGTGTCGGATGAATATTTAAAACTCGAAACAGAAGCATTGCGTCAATATTTAACCTTGAAACCTGAATATCGCGATGCTTACAAACAGTTGATTTTGTTTCCGGTACAAGCTACCGCGAATCTTTATGAAATGTACTATTCGCAAGCCATGAACCACAAGTTATATGCCGAAAACAATCCCCAGGCCAACGAGTGGGCCGGTAATGTAGAACGCACGTTTAAACGCGATGCCGAGCTGGAGTACGACTACAACAACGTGATGGCCAATGGAAAATGGAACGGGATGATGATTCAAAAGAAAATTGGCTACACCACGTGGGACGATCGCTTCAGGGCAAATAAATTACCCGAAATTTTCCGTATTGAAAACCCCGAAACCGCTGTTGGAAATTATGTTTTTGAACCATCCAACGGCTATATTTCGATAGAAGCCGAACATTACAACACGCTGAAAGACGCTGCTAATGCCAAGTGGACAGCTATTCCTTATTTTGGCCGCACGTTGAGCGGAATGGCCGTAATGCCTTATTCAAAACCTGTTGATGGGGCTTCAATTTCATACAAAATGAGAATCCCTGCCGATGTAAAAACGGTAACCGTTCATGTGGTGGTAAAATCGACCTTGGCATTTATCAACATAGATGGGCATAGGTACAAAGTAGGTTTCAACGGTGGCAATGAACAAGTGGTCAACTTCAATTCCGACCTGAACGAAAAGCCTCAAAACATCTACTCAATATTCTTTCCAACCGTTGCCCGTAGGATTGTTGAAAAAAAGGTACAATTGGATGTTCCTGCAAGTGCCGATGGCATGCAAGTTCTAACACTTGCACCATTAGACCCCGGCGTAGTGTTCGAAAAAATTGTAGTTGACTTTGGTGGATATAAAAATTCCTATCTATTTGGTGACGAATCGAATAGTAAAAGGTAAATTATCATGAAGAAATTTAATTATACTGTTTTATGTGTCAGCATTCTGGTAATGCTGGCACATTTTCCATTTTATACACAGGCACAGCAAACCAGTGGTCTTGTTTCAAATATCATTTCTAACACCGCCGAAAAGGAAACCGATTTCCCCGTTGTAGCCACTGATAAATCGGCTGCAACAATCCGCTACGACGAAGCTGACTGGAAAGGCGTTATCCGTGCTATTGGCGACCTGCAAACCGACATCAACAGCGTTACCGGGGTAAAACCCAGACTGCTCACATCCGAAGCCTTGTCTGATTACGAGATTGTTGTTGGAACACTTGGCAAAAGCAAATTGATCGACCAGCTTATAAAAGCTAAAAAGCTCGATCTGAAAGACATGAAAGGCAAATGGGAAAGCTTTGTGATTACCACCATCGACAATCCACAACCCGGAACAAAAAAATGTTTGGTGATTGCCGGAAGCGACAAGCGAGGAACCATCTACGGAATCTATGAACTCTCGCAGCAATTGGGCGTTTCGCCTTGGTATTGGTGGGCCGATGTTCCTGTAAAGAAAAGATCTTCAGCATATGTTCTTTCGGGCCATTACTTTTCGGGTGAACCCAAAGTGAAATACCGCGGGATTTTTATCAACGACGAAAACCCTTGTCTGCAACGCTGGGCAAGGGAAAAATTTGGAGGCATGAACAGCCAGATGTACTCACATCTTTTTGAACTTCTACTGAGGCTTCGTGCAAATTACCTTTGGCCGGGAATGTGGGGGTCGTTCAAAGAATATAAACCACTTGTTCCCATTCTGAAAAATGAAAATGGAGAATTTGAAGGAAACTGCTTCAATCTTGATGATCCCGGAAACCATCGTTCAGAGCTGCATTGTGCATCAGGTGCGCAACTCCCTTA
>CAZRXT010000007.1:0-18046 GCA_964604035.1 uncultured Prolixibacteraceae bacterium
TTTCACCATATCAAAAAAACTTTATACATAGCAATTAAAGGCAGCTCTAATTTTCAAAGAATTAATAATTGATGCATTAACAGCTCTATCTTGTACGTTCAACAAGAAAAAACTACTTTTGCAACAAATTGATAAAAGATAAAAGATGCTACCAAAATTCCTTTTAGCCGATAATTCGCAAGAAACACCAGATTTGTTATTTGTTGTTCACACAGAATCTCCCCGCTTTATTATTGAAAGCGACGTTGACGATTTTTGGACAAACCAAACAATTCATTGGATTGACGAACAGCCAACTAACGAAGTTCTGATTGAGCAACTTATTGGTGAAGCCGAAGACTTCCTTGAAGAAGAACTTGAAAGTCAAGAAGATCTTTTCGACGATGAATTTGGTGTAAACTAATCGGCTTGCTTCATTGATAGCTGGATTCTTTTCCTAACCAAGTCAACTTCAATAATTTTCACTTTTACGTGCTGGTTTAGTTTAACAACTTTACCTGGATCGTCGATGTATTTATTGGCCATTTCTGAAACATGAATTAGGCCATTTTCTTTTATGCCTATATCGACAAATGCACCAAAGCGGGTTATGTTGGTAATTATACCGGGAACAACCATGCCTGTACGCAAATCTTCAATAGATTTAAGGTTTTCATCAAAGCTTAGCACTTTGATTTTTTCGCGAGGGTCGCGACCAGGCTTCGCTAATTCTTTTAAGATATCGGTAAGAGTTGGCAAACCAACTTTATCCGAAACATATTTTGTGAGTTCAATCTGCTTAGTAATCTGTTCCGAATTGATCATGCTCGACACATCGCACTTCAAATCGGAAGCCATTTTCTCAACAATATAGTACGATTCGGGGTGAACCGCAGAATTATCAAGCGGGTTTTTTGCTCCGGGAATACGCAAGAAACCAGCCGATTGTTCAAAAGCTTTTGCACCCATCCGGGGCACTTCCATTAGTTGCTTGCGCGATGTAAATCCGCCATGTTCTTTCCTATAATCGACTATGTTCTGAGCCAATTGAGGACCTAAACCTGAGATATAGGTAAGCAGATGTTTGCTGGCAGTATTAAGGTTTACGCCAACCATGTTAACGCACGATTCAACAATTCCATCGAGGTTTTGCTGCAACAGTTTCTGGTCAACATCGTGCTGATACTGCCCTACTCCGATCGACTTTGGTTCAATTTTCACCAGTTCGGCAAGTGGATCCATCAACCTACGGCCAATTGATACAGCTCCCCTAACAGTAACATCGTAATTTGGAAACTCATCTCGGGCAGTTTTCGAAGCGGAATAAATTGACGCACCATCTTCATTTACAGAGAAAACAGTTAAGTCGTGATCGAAATGCAGATATTTTATAAACTGCTCGGTTTCGCGCCCAGCCGTTCCGTTGCCTATTGCAATAGCTTCAATTTTATAAGTCTCGACAAGCGTTGAAAGTTTTTTTGCAGCTTCGCGAACTTCGTGCTGCGGAGGATGTGGGTAGATGGTTTCGTTATGCAGCAAGTTGCCATGTTCGTCGAGACAAACAATTTTACAGCCCGTTCTAAAACCAGGATCAATTCCAAGAACGCGTTTTTGACCAAGAGGAGGAGCCAGCAACAACTGCCTGAGGTTTTCGCCAAAAACACGAATAGACTCAATATCAGCCTTTTCTTTTGTCATATTTGTGAATTCCGTCTCAATTGAAGGCGCTATAAGGCGTTTCACACTGTCTTTCACAGCCATCTTAACCTGATTGGAGCACGAAGTGTTTCCCCGAAGAAATATTCCATCGAGCTTTTCGGCCGCATTTTCTTCGTCAATAGAAACCGACACTTTAACAAACTCTTCCTTTTCGGCACGTTTAATTGCCAAAAACCTATGCGATGGGCAACGCGACAAAGGTTCAGTCCAATTGAAATAGTCGCGATACTTTTGAGCATCGGCCTCTTTCGATTTTACTACTTTCGATTCAATAACTGCCTCTCGTTTAAATACATTCCTAATAATATCGCGGGCACGTGGATTTTCGCTAACCCACTCAGCAATAATATCTCGTGCTCCGGAAAGAGCTTCTTCAACATCTTTCACATCGTCGCTAACAAAACTTTCAGCACGTTTTTCTATATTCCATTCGAACTGCCCCATAATTATTTTTGCTAAAGGTTCTAAACCTTTCTCGCGGGCAATGGTTGCGCGTGTACGTCGCTTTGGTTTATACGGCAAGTAAATGTCTTCCAAAACAGTAGCATCAAAAGTGTCTTCAATCTTTTTTTGCAATTCGGGAGTCAAAGCTCCTTGCTCTGAAATTGTTTTTATGATGGTCTGCTTACGCTTTTCAAGTTCTATGAAATATGTATATTCTCGCTGTATGTCAGCAATTTGAACTTCGTCGAGGCTTCCTGTCATTTCTTTTCTATACCTTGAAATAAACGGAATTGTTGCACCTTCTTTCAGAAGCATAATTGTGTTTTTGACCTGATGTAAGGCAATATTTACCTTACTGGCAACAAGTTGATAAATTTTTTCGTCCATTGAATTTATTTTATAAACCTAGAGTTGTTTGAGTTGGAGAATCATCGTTTCCCTTAAAATTCGAAAGAGTAACACCAATTAACCTAACGGGCTTTTTGAAAGGGGTTTCGTTGATTAATAGTTCTGTTGCTTCGTGTATCAGCATTTCTTTCGAATCGATATAATTGTCTAACGTTTTACTTCTCGTAATCACTTCAAAATCGAAAAATTTAATTTTCACAGTGACAGTTTTTCCTAAGGCTTGGTGTCGTTCCGATCGCTTCCATGTTCGGTCAATAATTTTTAGCATTCTTGATTTCACCTCAACCTCGTCGGTAAAATCGGCTTCGAAGGTTTGTTCGGCACCTATCGATTTGCTCTCTTCAGCCGGTTTTACATCGCGGTTATCTATTCCCCTGACAATATTGTAATAATAACTTCCTGCCTTACCAAACCAAGTTATCAAATTGGCTTTTGAAATTTGTTTTAGATCGCGACCGGTAAAAACGCCCAAATTGTGAAAACGTTGAGCCGAAACCTTTCCCACGCCAAAAAAATTATCGATTTTCAATTTTTCAAGAAAATCAAGCGCATCTTCGGGCGGAATAACAAACAAACCATCGGGCTTTTTATAATCAGATGCAATTTTAGCCAAAAATTTATTGTATGAAACCCCTGCCGATGCAGTTAATTGCGTTTCTTCCTTTATACGTTCCTTTATCTCTCTGGCAATGAGCGTTGCCGAATCGGGGCCAATTTTGTGAAAAGTTACATCGAGAAAAGCTTCGTCGAGAGAGAGCGGCTCAACCATATCGGTATAATCAAAGAAAATTGAATGTATAATTTGCGAAGCTTCCTTGTATGCACCGCCACGAGGCTTTACCAAAATTAAATTGGGGCACTTAGCCAAAGCTGTTGAAGTTGGCATTGCCGACCTGATGCCAAATTTTCGGGCTTCGTAACTAGCCGCGGCAATCACACCTCGCTTACTGTCACCGCCTACAGCCACAGGTTTTCCTCTCAACGAAGGATTGTCTCGTTGCTCAACCGATGCAAAAAATGCATCCATATCAATATGTATAATCTTCCTGATCAAAGCAGTTCAAAATTACAAAATCAAGCTTTAATTCTTCATGTAAGCAAAAGTAAAACCATAGACGTAAAACTCCTGATCAATCAGATTATTAACAATTCTTAGGCTATCACACTCTTAATCAACAACTACTGATAGTGTTGAAAAAGAACACAGAAAAATCTAGCTCTAATTACGTTGAAAATCATACCTTTGAGTGAAAATTAAAATTTACAAAACAACAAATTACTGAGGGCTTCTATTACTATTGGTTTCATAAAAGTTAAAGTTGAAAAAATATTGATATTGTGTCATTTGACACTAATTTCAACACTCAAAATCTTGCTCTGCAAATTAAAAAACAGTAAAAATTATAAAACTAAAAATCAGGTATATTATTTCATTTTCAGAAGTTGAACCAATGTATATTTGCAACAAAAAAGGTACATTGTTTATCTGGACGACAAAATCAAAGTAGATCATTCAAATTAACTTAAATAAATATTAGATGGTAAATTTAATTTACACAGCAATAAATGCATCAATCGAAGCTGGAAAGAAAATTGTTGAGATATACAATACCGGAGACTTTGAGGTTGAGATCAAAAGTGACAATTCTCCACTAACTTTAGCAGATAAAGCTTCGCATGAAATTATTAAGAACATACTCTCGAAAACGGGAATTCCTGTTATCAGCGAAGAAGGAAAACCTCTTGAATTTGAACATAGAAAACTCATGAACAGATACTGGTTGGTTGACCCACTCGATGGCACAAAAGAATTTATCAGTAAGAATGGAGAGTTTACTGTAAATATTGCTCTAATAAATTATGGCAACCCGATAATAGGTGTTGTATATGTTCCGGTTACAGGCGAATTATATTTCGCAAACATTAATAGCTCGTTTAAAAAAATTGTATTCAATTCAGAAGAAATAAATCCGAATGCAGTAAGTGAAAATGCAACACTTTTACCACTCAATACTTCGAACGATGAATTTATTGTTGTTGGTAGCCGGTCGCACATGAATAAAGAGACTGAAGAGTACATCGACAAGCTCGACAAACAAGGGAAGCCTCTAAAAATGATTACAAAAGGCAGTTCGCTTAAATTATGCATTGTGGCCGAAGGAAATGCAGACATCTATCCACGACTTGGACCAACCATGGAATGGGATACCGCAGCAGGCCATGCCATTGCTCGATCTGCTGGTCGCAAAGTTACCGTTTACCCATCGGGCGAACCATTAAAATATAGCAAGGAAAGTTTAATTAACCCTTGGTTTATTGTAGAATAAAGACTTAAAAATCTATTAATGAACAATATTCATCCGGTATTCGATAAAATAATTCCTCGCGAAACAAAAGAGGAAAAACTAAACCAAAAAGCAATTGTAATTTGGTTTACCGGACTATCGGGCTCTGGAAAAACAACTATGGCTTGTGCTCTTGAGCAAGAACTCTTTAACCGAGGATTTATCTCTCAGGTTCTTGATGGTGACAACATCAGAACCGGAATTAACAACAATCTGGAATTCAGCAACGAAGACAGGATTGAAAACATCAGGAGAATTGCAGAGGTCGCAAAATTGTTTCTTAATTGCGGCATAATCACTTTGTGTGCCTTTGTAAGTCCAACCGAAGAACTTCGGAGTTTGGTTAAATCCATTGTTGGAAAAGAAAATTACTTAGAAGTATTTGCAAATTCATCTTTAGACGTTTGCGAACAACGCGATGTAAAAGGACTTTACGCAAAAGCCAGAGCCGGAGAGATTAAAGATTTTACAGGTATAAATGCCCCCTTTGAAATACCATCTGTTCCTGATATTATTATAGATACAATGGGGAAATCGAAATCAGAAAACTTAGAAATACTTATTAATAACATACTACCGAAAGTCAGCAGATAAAACTTTATGAACGAATTTAATCTGAACCACTTAAAAGAACTCGAAGCCGAATCAATTCATATCATCAGGGAAGTAGCAGCCGAATTCCAAAATCCGGTCATGTTATATTCCATCGGAAAAGATTCATCGGTAATGGTTCGTCTGGCAGAAAAAGCTTTTTACCCCGGGAAAGTCCCGTTTCCATTAATGCACATCGATTCAAAATGGAAGTTCCGCGAAATGATTGAATTTCGCGACAGCTACACCCAACAGAATAACTGGGATTTGATAGTACACTATAACAAAGAAGGTTACGACTCGGGCGTTGGCCCATTCACCCATGGCAGCAAGGTACACACCGACATAATGAAAACCCAAGCTTTGCTCGAAGGGTTGAACAAACACAACTTTGACGCAGCTTTTGGAGGTGCTCGCCGCGATGAAGAAAAATCGAGGGCAAAAGAACGTATTTTCTCTTTCCGCGATAAGTTTCACCAGTGGGATCCGAAAAATCAACGCCCCGAACTTTGGGACATCTACAATGCAAGAGTTCACAAAGGTGAATCAATCAGGGTCTTCCCTATTTCAAACTGGACCGAACTTGATATTTGGCAATACATCAGGCTCGAAAATATACCAATTGTTCCACTCTATTTTGCTAAAGAACGCCCCGTTGTAAACATGGACGGCTCGTTAATTTTAGCCGACGATGAACGTATGCCCAAAGAGTTGAGAGATAAGGCTGAGATGAAAATGGTACGTTTCCGCACGTTGGGATGCTATCCACTTACTGGTGCTATCGAATCGAACGCAACAACAATCGAAGAAATTGTTGAAGAGATTATGACCGTAACTGTTTCTGAAAGAACCACTCGTGTTATCGATTTCGATCAGGACGGAAGTATGGAGCAGAAGAAAAGAGAAGGATATTTTTAAATTCACAACTGCACAATGACAACAAATCCAGATATAAAATCTTTCCTCGAGAAGGACGAACAAAAAGATCTGTTACGATTATTAACGGCAGGTTCGGTCGACGATGGAAAGTCAACACTTATTGGCCGTTTGATGTTCGACAGCAAAATGATTTACGAAGATCAGCTTGCTGCACTCGAACGCGACAGCAAACGTGTTGGCCATGCTGGCGAAGAAATTGACTATGCTCTGCTGCTCGACGGGTTGAAAGCCGAGCGCGAACAAGGTATCACAATTGATGTTGCTTACCGCTATTTCTCGACCAACAAACGGAAATTCATTATTGCCGATTGCCCTGGACACGAGCAATATACCCGCAATATGGTAACGGGTGCATCGACTGCAAACTTGGCAATTATTCTTGTTGATGCAACAAAAGGGGTGATCACCCAAACTCGCCGCCACACTTTTCTGGTTTCGCTGTTGGGAATCAAACATGTGGTTTTAGCGGTGAATAAAATGGACTTGGTTGATTTCGACCAGAAAGTTTTTGACTCAATCTGTACCAATTATAAAGCGTTTATTTCCCAACTCGATATTCCTGATGTTGAGTTCATTCCGCTTTCGGCACTGAAAGGTGACAATGTTGTCGACATTTCGGATAAAATGGTTTGGTATCATGGGAAAAGCTTACTTGAATACATTGAAACAGTTCATATTAGCAGCGACCGAAACTTTGAAGACTTTCGGTTCCCCGTTCAATATGTAAATCGTCCGAACCGTGAATACCGTGGTTTTTCAGCAAAAATTTCTTCAGGAGTTGTGCGAAAAGGCGACGAAATAATGGTACTTCCATCGAAGAAAACTTCAAAAGTGAAATCGATTGACACTTACGACGGAGAACTCGAACTCGCTTTCCCGCCACAATCGGTTACAATCACGCTCGAAGATGAGATAGATATTTCGAGGGGCGAAATGATAGTCCACCCCGATAATCTTCCTCACATTGAACGCCATTTTGAGGCAATGCTGGTTTGGATGGATGAAAATCCGATGAAAAAAGGAACCCAATTCTACATTAAGCACAACACAAATACAACACGCGCCCGAATCGACACCATCCGTTATAAAGTTGATGTTAACACTCTTGAAAAATTAGACATTGATCATTTTGAACTGAACGACATTGGAAGAACTGTTATCACAAGCATAAAACCACTCTTTTTCGACACCTACGAGAAAAACCGAAACACAGGCTCATTCGTACTAATTGATCCGGTTACCAACAACACTTGTGCTGTTGGAATGATTTTGTACCGACTAAGCAGCGACGAACTGGTTTCGAAGATAACAGATCATGAAATCAAAGAAAAAATAAACAAAGGCCAATGCCTGATTTCAAATGAAGACAGGCAAAAAAGGTTCAATCACAAAGGTTTTACTCTATGGATAACAGGGTTACATGGATCGGGAAAAAATGAACTCGCCTACCCGCTTGAAAAAGAACTCTTCGACATGGGTGCAAATGTTGTGCTGCTTGATGGTGGCACGCTACGCACGGGGCTTTCGCTTGAACTCGATTTTTCGCCAGCCGACCGTGCCGAACACCTCCGAAGAGTTGCCCATATTGCCCGTATTCTGAACGATCAGGGAATTATTACAATCTGCTCGTTCTTATCGCCCAATGAAAATATTAGGCAACAGGTTGCCGAAATTATTGGGAAAGAACGGTTCTTTACAATTTTTATGGATGCCGGCATCGACTACTGCAAAGATAATCAACCCGATTTATACCTTCTGGCCGACAAAGGCAAGCTCGACAACCTTCCGGGATTTGATATTCAATTTGATAAACCAGCAAATCCGGCTTTGACCATCAACCCCGAATTTGAAAAAATTAGTACAGAAGTAGTTATAAAATTCCTTAGGGAGAAAAAATTGTTTCCAATAAAATAATCACAGAAATGAATATACCTGAAAAAGTTACAAACATCTGTTGCATCGGAGCCGGATATGTTGGCGGCCCAACCATGTCGGTTATTGCACAGAAATGTCCACACATTACAGTTAATGTTGTCGACATAAACCCTAGCCGCATTGCCGATTGGAACAATGGGGATCTGGACAAACTTCCGGTTTTTGAACCAGGATTGAGCGATGTTATTGCAGAAACCCGTGGCAGAAACCTATTTTTTTCAACCGATATTGAAAAAGGAATACGCGAGGCTCAAATGATTTTCATTTCGGTGAATACGCCCACCAAAACTTACGGAATTGGGAAAGGTATGGCTGCCGACCTTAAATACGTTGAACTTTGTGCCCGCCAGATTGCAGAAGTTGCCACCGAAGATAAAATTGTTGTTGAAAAATCGACACTCCCAGTTCGTACTGCACAGGCAATCAGAACAATATTAACCAACAACTCGAAGGATATCCGTTTCAGCGTATTATCGAACCCCGAATTCTTGGCCGAAGGAACAGCCATAAACGATCTTCACTTTGCCGACAGAATACTTATTGGTAGCGAAGATGATGAAGATGGAAAAATAGCGGAACAAAAACTTGTCGACATCTATGCCAACTGGATTCCACGTGAACGCATTATCACAACCCGGATTTGGTCTTCTGAACTATCTAAACTTACGGCAAATGCATTTCTGGCTCAACGCATTTCATCGATCAATTCAATATCAGCACTCTGCGAAAAAACTGGTGCCGATGTCGACGAAATTGCATCGGCCATTGGCGCAGATTCGCGCATTGGATCAAAATTTTTAAAGGCTTCAGTAGGTTTTGGCGGAAGCTGTTTTCAAAAAGATATTCTGAACCTGGTTTACCTTTGCCGTCATTTTGAACTTCCCGAAGTTGCCGACTATTGGGAACAGGTAATTAAAATGAACGATTATCAGAAATATCGCTTTTCAAAACAGATTGTTGAGACACTCTTCAACACTGTTAATGGAAAGAAAATCACACTACTTGGATGGGCTTTCAAGAAAGACACAAACGACACCCGAGAGAGTCCATCGATGTATGTAGCGTGGGATCTTCTACACGAACAGGCCGAAATTCATGTGTACGATCCAAAAGTTTCGAAAGATCAGATTATGAAAGATATTGAATATCTTTTTAATGGAAATTATGAAACCGAAGATCAGAAAACTTCTATATTAAGCCGAATTACAGTTCATTCAGACCCTTATAATGCAATGAAAGAAGCACATGGAATTGCTGTAACCACAGAATGGGATGAGTTCAAAACTTACGAATGGAAAACTATTTACGATCAAATGTATAAACCCGCTTTCATCTTCGACGGAAGGAATGTTCTTGATGCAGAAAAAATGAGGAAGATTGGTTTTTCATTCAAAGGAATTGGAAAATAAAACATTGATATTGAACATTTAAGCAATTCAAAATAAACAAAAAAGGGAAAAATGAATTTCAAATTTTCCCTAAAACAAATTATTTAGGTACACTTGTATTTCAAAAAAGACAATAAATAAATGAAACGTATTCTCATTAGCGGTGGTGCCGGATTTATCGGCTCACATTTGTGCGAACGATTGATTAACGAAGGCAACGAGGTGATTTGTTTAGACAATTATTTCACAGGGCACAAATCGAATATCAAACAACTTATTGGCAATCCGTATTTCGAATTGGTACGCCAAGATGTAACCCAACCCTATTTTGCCGAAGTAGACGAAATATACAATCTTGCTTGCCCCGCGTCTCCTGTTCATTACCAGTACAATCCAATCAAAACCATCAAAACATCGGTAATGGGCGCAATTAATATGCTGGGATTGGCAAAACGCGTACGAGCCAAAATATTACAAGCTTCGACGAGTGAAGTTTATGGAGATCCAACAATACACCCTCAACCCGAAACATATTGGGGAAATGTCAATCCTATTGGCCCACGTTCATGCTACGATGAGGGAAAACGCTGCGCCGAGTCGCTTTTCATGAACTACCACCATCAGAACGATGTGAGGATTAAGATTGTACGGATTTTCAACACCTACGGACCCCGAATGAATCAAAACGACGGACGTGTTGTTTCGAACTTTATTGTTCAGGCGTTAAAAAACGAAGACATTACCATTTATGGCGATGGGAAACAAACCCGTAGCTTTCAGTACGTCGACGATTTGGTGGAAGGCTTTATTCGCATGATGAATACCGATGATTCGTTCATTGGACCAGTAAACATTGGAAACCCCGGTGAATTTACAATGATTGAACTTGCTGAAAAAGTAATTGAACTTACCGGATCAAAATCGAAAATGGTGTTTATGCCATTACCTCAAGACGATCCGATGCAACGAAAACCAGATATTACTGTTGCCCAAAGGGAACTTAACAACTGGGAACCAAAAATTAAGCTTGAAGAAGGTCTGATAAAGACCATCGACTATTTCAGAACTGTTGTTTAAGCAAATGATTAACAACATCGAAGCAAAAAAAATCAAACACACAATATTCAAATTTACATTTTAAATTGAACTAAATTATGTCACAAAAAATTGCCTTAATAACTGGGATTACAGGACAAGATGGTGCCTACCTTGCTGAATTTCTCCTCAAGAAAGGATATATTGTACATGGTATGAAACGCAGATCATCTTTGTTCAACACCGACAGAATAGACCATTTATATCAGGATCCTCACTCCGAAAACCCAAATTTGATCCTTCACTATGGCGACCTTACCGACAGCTTAAATATAACCCGCCTTATTCAGGAAATTCAGCCCGACGAAATATATAACCTTGCGGCAATGAGCCATGTTCAGGTAAGTTTCGAAACTGCTGAATATACTGCCAATGCCGACGGAATTGGGACTCTTCGTATTCTCGAAGCTGTACGACTTTTGGGGCTCACCAAAAAAACAAGGATTTATCAGGCAAGTACTTCTGAATTATACGGATTGGTTCAACAAGTTCCGCAAAGCGAAACAACACCATTCTATCCGCGTTCGCCGTATGCAGTTGCAAAACTTTACGGCTACTGGATTACCGTAAACTATCGCGAAGCTTATAACATGCACGCCAGCAACGGAATACTGTTCAACCATGAATCGCCAATCAGGGGCGAAACGTTTGTTACAAGAAAAGTTACTCGTGCCCTTTCCAAAATTGCATTGGGACTTCAGGAAGATGTTTTTCTGGGAAATTTGAACAGCAAACGCGACTGGGGACACGCTAAAGATTATGTACGCGCAATGTACCTCATTCTTCAGCAAGATAAACCAGACGATTATGTAATTGCAACTGGTGTTACGACTACAATCCGCGATTTTATTGATATGGCGGCACAAGAAATTGGTTTGCAAATTGAGTTCAGAGGCGAAGGAGCCGACGAAATTGGCGTATTGGTGAATGTTGATCAGGATAAATTCATTGAAAAGGTTGGCGATAAATACCTCGATGCGATGATATCGCGCGCTGCGGTAAAAGATGTAATTGTTGGCGTTGATAAACGCTATTTCCGTCCAACAGAAGTCGACTTACTTATTGGTGATCCAACAAAATCGAAGACAGTACTGGGATGGGAACCACAATATGACCTTCCGGCCCTCGTTGCCGATATGATGACTTCGGACATTAAACTGATGAAAAAAGAGAGTTATCTGAAAGATGGTGGCTTCCAAATCATGAATTATTTTGAATAATTAGGTTATCAACTATTTACAGATAAAAAATCTAATTTAAAATTGGGGCTATTTCTGTAAACAGGCTTATAACCATCAACAAAAAATTATGACAAAAGTTTTTGTTTCAGGATGTTACGACATGCTTCACAGCGGACACGTGGCTTTCTTCAGAGAAGCATCGCACTATGGAGATTTGTATGTTGGGCTTGGATCAGACTCGACCATTCAGGATTTAAAAGGCCGGGGAACAATCAATAGTGAGCAGGAAAGGCTTTACATGGTGAAGTCGATCAAATATGTTACCGATGCATTCGTCAATTCGGGCAATGGGATTATGGACTTTGAGCAAGAGCTTGAACGGCTTAAGCCCGATTTTTTTGTTGTGAACGAGGATGGTTTTTCGCCTGCAAAACAAGAGCTTTGCGATAAACTTGGAATCAAATTAAAAGTGTTGGAACGAATTCCCGATGCAGGATTGCCCGCACGTTCAACCACCGAAATCCGCAACAGCAACAATTGTCAACTACCTTACCGTATTGACCTTGCAGGCACGTGGATAGATCAACCTTACGTTTCAGAATATCATCCGGGATGGGCCATAACCCTTTCGCTTGAACCAATAATTGAATACAACGAACGTTGTGGCATGAGCACTTCGACCCGAAATGCAGCAAAAAAAATATGGCCATATCACCTTCCTCTTGAAAAGCCAGAAATGCTTGCTGAAATACTGTTCAAATTTGAGAATACTCCGGGCTCGAAAATCATTTCGGGCGCACAAGATTCTATCGGTATTTGCATGCCGGGATTAGTCCGCCATTATTACGACAACGCTTTTTGGCCAAAGAAATTTGAATCGGTTCACGACGAGAAAATCATCACCTGGCTCGAAGATCACCTTTACATGGTTCTCCTTTGGCCCCGCGAAAAAGGATTGGACCTACTAAAAGAAACCTACATCAACACCGAAAATGTTAAAGCACTTGCCAACGCGGCTGAGCGCTGCTGGAAAGCAATCATGGACCGCGATTTGGAAAGTTTTGCCAGTGCATTCCTCGATTCGTTCAATGCGCAGGTAAAAATGTTCCCAGCAATGGTTAACAACGAAGTGCAACGCGCTATCGATGAGTATAAAGACGGCGCGTTAGGATGGAAACTTGCAGGTGCGGGTGGCGGTGGCTACATGATTCTCGTGTCGAAAGAACCGATAAAAGGGGCTATGCGCATTAAAGTCAGAAGAAAAGAAACAGGAATTTAAGCTGAAGTTACAATGAACAAGGATAGTAAAATATATATAGCCGGCCATTTAGGATTAGTTGGCTCTGCTCTTTGGAAAATATTGACCAACAAAGGATACACAAATCTTATTGGTCGGTCGGCGAAAGAGCTCGATTTGAGAGACAGCAACGCTGTAGCAACTTTTTTTCAAACGGAAAAGCCCGAGTACGTAATACTTGCAGCAGCCAAAGTTGGGGGAATTATCGCGAACAACCTCTATCGCGGACAGTTCATCTATGAAAATCTGATGATCCAGAACAACGTGATCCACAATGCATACCTGAACGAGGTAAAAAAGCTCCTTTTCCTTGGCAGCACCTGCATATATCCGCGCGAAGCCCCTCAGCCAATGACCGAAGATTGCCTTTTAACTTCGCCTCTGGAATATACCAATGAGCCCTATGCCATCGCAAAAATTGCCGGCATCAAAATGTGCGAAAGCTACAATTTACAGTACGGCACAAACTACCTGAGCGTAATGCCAACAAACCTGTATGGTCCAAACGACAATTTCAACCTCGAAACTTCGCATGTTTTACCTGCGTTGATCAGAAAAATTCACCTTGGAAAATGCCTGGAGCAAAACAATTGGGATGCAGTGAGAGCCGATTTCAACAAACGCCCTATTGAAGGTATTGATGGAAGTGCAACCGAAACCATTATTCTCGAAAAACTTTCGAAGTACGGAATTACTACAAAACCCGGCGGCGTTTTTAGTGTCGAAATTTGGGGCACCGGTGCTCCTTTGCGCGAATTCCTCTGGAGCGAAGAAATGGCCGAAGCCTGTATCTACGTAATTGAAAATATTGATTTCGTCGACGTTAAAACAAACAACAAAGAAGTTCGGAATACACACATCAATATTGGAACAGGAAAAGAAGTCAGCATTAAACAAGTGGCCGAACTAATCAAAGAGAAAATTGGGTTCAATGGTGAACTATATTTCGATGCATCTAAACCCGATGGCACCATGAAAAAACTTACCGACACCAATAAAATTAACCAGTTAGGCTGGCATCACAAAATTGAAATTGACGAAGGAATTGAAAAATTATATGAGTGGTACTGCTCATAAAAACACAACTTTCCAATAACTCATAGGTTCGAAACAATTCGAATAATCTATTGAAACAAAAAGCAAGACTTAAGTCTTGCTTTTTGTTTTTCTACACATCAAACCTCTGTATTTGCTTGATTACATTCAACTTAAAAGCAAGGTCAATTTTTTAATGTAGACAAATAACCTACAAATCAAAGACAAAATAACTATATCCAAAGCTTCATTTTTAAGTAATTATGCTTTCACTAATTACTAACGGAAAAAATGAAAATCTATGGGGAAAACCTACTCATTTCTACTCGAATTCCAATCAGCACAATGCCCACTAAACAATCAGATTATCATTAGTTGCAGAAACGAATTCGTTTTAGGGACAAGCTGTTTTCGGTTATAAAATTCATTGAAATTAAATCACACTAATAATCTTATTTATAAATCTAATGAAAGAGAAATTAAATCTAAAATAGTACAAACGGCTTCTTTCGAAACGAATGACAATGCTGTTTCTTGCCAACTTTTTTGTTTGCTTCTCATTGTATGCACAGCAACGGACTATAACAGGAACCGTTAGAGATGTGACAGGTGAAACACTTGTAGGAGTGAACATTGTTGAAAAAGGCACCACCAATGGTACCGCATCAAGTATTGACGGAACTTATTCACTGAAAGTTACCGGAAACAATACAACAATAACAGCCAACTACATTGGTTACAAATCAATAGACATTTCTGTTGGAGGACAGTCGGTTATCGACATTACAATGGACAAGGACGTTTTGGGAATCGACGAAGTTGTTGTTGTTGGTTATGGTGTTCAGAAGAAAAAACTTGTAACAGGAGCAACCGTTCAAATTAAAAATGAAGAGTTTACGAAAAACAACACAACCCGTGTTGAAAGTGCACTTCAGGGATTAACTCCAGGTATGTCGATTGTAAAACAGTCGGGACAACCAGGTTCAGACTTCAATATCACCATCCGTGGGTTATCGTCAATTAACGGTAACGGACCTCTGGTTTTAATTGATGGAGTTCCGGGTAGCCTTAGCATGTTGAACCCTTCGGACATTGAAAGTATTGATGTACTGAAAGATGCTGCTTCTGCCGCCATTTACGGATCGCGTGCTGCAAATGGCGTTATTCTGGTTACAAGCAAAAAAGGTAAAGCAGGCGAAGCTCAAATTACTTACGATGCCTCTTTTAGCATTTCGAACCTAAGCAACAAACTCGATATGTTGAATGCAAAAGAATATGCAACAATCATGAACGAGGCTGCTACAAACGAAAACAGTAAAATAATACCTTACTCTCAAGATTACATTGATGCGTTGGGTGAAGGAACAGACTGGATTGGAGAAGCATTGAATGAAAATGCGCCATCGCAAAGTCATTACATTGGCATTACTGGCGGTAGCGAAAAATCAACCTACTCAATTTCTCTTTCCTACAATAACGAAGAGGGGATTTTCAACTTTGAAAACAAATCAGAATTTCAACGTTTGGGATTTAGGGTTAATTCAGAACATCAGGTCAAAAAATATCTCAAAATTGGAGAGAACCTAACTTATACCCACCGAAGGAGTATTTCAATGGGAACAGGTAACCAATACAATAACTTTTTGCGCGATTTGATGGTAGCCAGCCCTCTGATTCCGGTTTATGATGAAAACTCTTACGATGGGTTTGGCCATGCAAAAGCTGTAAATAGCAATAAACAAAATGGCGATATTGACGCTCAAAGCAACCCAATTGCAAGAATGCACAATGACTTTAACGGCATAAACAAATACGACGACATTATTGGAGATATTTATGCTGAAATTCAAATACTTCCTGGATTAAAATTCAGAACAGACTTTGGTGCAACACTAGGATTCAGCAACTACACATCAGCAACAGACTCTTTTACTCTGACTCCGTATACATATAATAAGAAGCCTGACTATGAACAAAAAATGGCTAGGACTTTTAATTACAACTTCGACAATGTTTTCTCGTACGAAAAAGACTTTGGAAAACACCATGCCCTTGCTATTTTAGGTATGAATGCCCAAGACGGAACTTATTTCAATATGAGATCGGTACGCGAAGGCTACCTTCAAAATGCGGCTCCTGTGTTATCAAATGTGAAGGCCGACACACTTGTTGCTAGTTACACTGTTGAAGGCGACTTTGGCGAAGGCGATAGCCGTTTCTCATATTTTGGAAGGGTTAGCTACGATTTCGATGAAAAATATTTGGCAACCGTATCATTGCGTAGAGATGGTTCTTCGCGATTTGGTAAAAACTTTCGTTATGGTTACTTCCCATCGTTATCTGCCGGTTGGGTAATTTCAAAAGAGAGCTTTCTTGAAACTAGTACTTGGCTCGACTTCTTAAAACTACGTGCCAGCTGGGGGCAAAATGGTAAAGAACCTGCTGAAAAATTCCAATACATGGCACAAGTCGGTTCCGATGATAGAGAATACATACTTGGTGGTGGTGAATTAATTGGTGTTTCGCCAATTCTTTTTGCAAACCCTGACTTGAAATGGGAAGCATCAGAACAGATTAATGTTGGTTTCGATGCCCGTTTCTTAAAAGATTTTCGCTTTGCATTCGACTGGTATCAGAAATCGAGTAAAGACTGGATCATGCAAAAACCTGTTGCTGGTGTTTCGGGTATTGCAGGTGTAAGTACAACCGACCCTTATGTAAATGCGGGCAATGTAAAAAACTCAGGAGTTGAATTAGACTTAGGTTTCCAAAAGGAGTTTGGCAAGTTCTATCTCGATTTGAGTGCGAATTTATCGTACAACAAGAATGTTGTAACCGAAGTTCCCGATAGTATTATTCATGGATCGGAAAGTGTGTTATACAATGGTGCCAGCGAATTTTACCAAATCAGGGAAGGAATGCCTATGGGTTACTTCTTTGGACATAAAATTGGTGGAATTTTCCAAACACCTGAAGAAATTACAAACTACGTAAATGAAGCCGGAAAACAATATCAAAAAGCAGCCAAACCGGGTGATGTAAAACGTGTTGACACAAACAACGACGGATTGATAAACGATAAAGATAAAGTGATGTTAGGGAATCCAAATCCTGATTTCATGTTTGGATTCAAGGTAAATGCAGCCTACAAAGGTTTTGATTTCTCGATGAACATTCAGGGACAAACCGGCAACCAAATTGTGAAGTGCTACAGACCTCAAGAAACTTACTATCCAAACTACACCTCCGACATTCTCACTAACCGATGGACAGGCGAAGGAAGCACAAACCGCTATCCTCGTGTTACAAAGAACACTGAAGCCAATAAAAACTGGCGCGAGTTCAGTGATTTATACGTTGAAGATGGCGACTACTTAAAAATTAAGAGTATTAACATTGGTTACGACTTAAAACAGTCGTTACTTAAGAAAACCGGTATCCAAAAGTTCAGAATCTATGCTTCGGCAACCAACTTGTTTACATTGACAAAATACACTGGAATGGATCCAGAAATTGGATATGGAGCATATTATAATTCAGATGGCAAGTTAACAGATGCTTATGCTTCTGGAATTGATGTTGGCTTCTACCCAACAGCAAGCACTTACTTGTTTGGAATTAACGTAACTTTTTAATTCTTGTAACTATGAAAAGAATAATAATATTATCATCCTTAATTTTGTTGATGAT
>CAZRXT010000007.1:18146-22881 GCA_964604035.1 uncultured Prolixibacteraceae bacterium
CCCAAATAGATTGGACTGGCAATGAAAGTCTTAAAAAACAATATTTAGCCGAAGCAAGATTCCTCAGAGCTTATGCCCACTTCTATCTGGCGCAAATGTTTGGCGAGGTTCCAGCCGTTACAACAATAAATGCTCCAGATGCTGTTTTTCCAAGAACTCCTGCATCTGAACTTTATACAATAATACTCGACGACTTGAAATATTGTGCTGAAAACGGTTTATCAGAACCCTACTCTTCTATGAAATCGGAAAATTGGGGCCGTGCTACAAAATGGGCTGCCGAAGCAATGATAGCAAGGGTTTTCCTTTATTATACAGGATATTACAATCAGGAATCTTTGGGTGAATACACCGTTGCTTCCGTAAGTAATTATATCGAAGACTGTATCAATAACAGTGGGCACGACTTAGTTCCGCAATATGCCAGCTTATGGTATGTATCTGCACGATCGGAACTTGGCGGATTAGAATATTATGCCGGCGAAAGAAACCCTGAAGCTGTATGGTCAATAACTTATGATGCAGCTTCAAATCTTGGTTGGAGTAAAGTTCAACGAATGATTGGCCCTCGTAATACAAACATTGAACCGTATGGAAATGGTTGGGGCGCAATCCCTGTTTTACCATCTCTTTGGAATTTGTATAACGATGCCGATTCTCGCAAAAAAGCTACAATACTTTCGTGGGACGATGAAGGCATAGTTTACGATTACAACACTCAACAACAAGCACAGTACTCTGGTTACAATACAAAAAAGTACATGATTTCGGCTACGGGAACAACAAACGAAGTTGAAATTCTAGGAGGAAAAGACTGGCAAACAAAAGCATACGAAGATATAATGACGATCCGTTTTGCCGACGTTCTTCTAATGGGAGCTGAATTACGTGTTATCAAAAGTGGAGCCGGAGATGGAACTGCCTTAACCTATTTGAACCGTGTTCGCCAACGCGCTTTTGGTACTGCTGGTTATAACTACACTTCGGCATCTATTGAAAACATTATGGCCGAAAGAAGGTTAGAACTTGCGTGTGAAGGTTTAAGATACTATGATATTTTACGTTCGTGCAAAGGCGATTTCTCTAAATTAAGTGGAATATTAACATACAACGATGAATCTGATGGTGCTGACTACTCTGGTTCGGCTGAAACATCAAGCCTCGATGTTGATGGTAATAACTTTGCCGCAAGAAAAGGATTATTCCAAATACCACAATCGGAACTTGAACTAATGGGTGGAATTATTGAACAAAACCCTGGTTTCTAGAAAATATATTTTCAAAATTTAGTTAGTAATTTAATTATTAGTTAGTTAGATTTGGTCGAATCCCGGGGAGCAATCTCCGGGATTTTTTTTGTCAAAACAAACGGTAAATATTAATTCACAAGTTGCAAATATGTGCTGCTTACTGCACCAAAAGTTCCGAAACCGCCATCAACTGTAGTGAAATAAGGCCTGTAGGCATTCGGCTTAAAAAAAGTATTCGAAGTGGTATAATATTTCTCCAAATTCCTATCGTATGCAAAAACAAACATCGCTATTGATTTGCCTGATACACTCCATTGGGGGCTGATTGAAAATTCAGTATCAACACCATTGGTCGGGATCTTTTTTTCGATATAATAATCATTGCCCGAAAGAATGTAAATATCGTACATAAACGCAGTTGAATCAGACAGCACCAAAAAGTTAATGGCATTAGAATCATTGTCTACCAATAGGTTAGCAACTTTTGGCTCATTTGGAATGACACACGAAGCCGAGACTTGAAACGTATCGTAATCACAAACATACTGCCAACTATCGCCGGGTGCAGTTTCAATATTTTTGTTGAAATAGGCGCAGTCGCGTTCGCAATTCAGCGTATATTGCTCGGTTTTGCCAACAAATGGTTTACGAGTCAACACAATAGCTGCCTTATCAACACAAATTGAATCGAAGCTATCCCAAATAAACAGAACTTGTTGAACTTCAAAAAAATGGTTCAACGTATCTAATGATGGTCCGCTTTTCAAAATTCCATAAACATTTAGCCCCGGCAGAATATCTTCTTTCGAAATATCAGGTTGAGTTTTCAACCCCACATAGTATTCCGCTACATCGACACAGCCAAAGAACAAAACAGGAATCAGAAGTATGATAATTAATTGTCTCATCGTTTAAAATTTTATTGTGTAACCGGCCGAAACCATTGGGTGATAACCATCGCTCATTGGTATCATTTTATCAAATCCGCCAATAGGAACGTAATAGAGAATGTTTCTTCTGAAAAACAACACGTTATAAACATTCACAGTAAGATACGACTCGTCTGCCCCAAAAAAATCAGACAAATCTTTACCAAATCCGCTCACGACCTCTTTTCGCAAACCCAAATCGAGATGAAGCAACCAAGGCATTCTTACGCTATTCTTCAGATTATTAGTGTACTGAGGACTGTATTGCATTTGGCCAGTCAACGGATCGTACATATAAAACATCTGCATTGCATTTTCAACAGAACTCGGATTCCCACTTTGAGCAATAAACGATCCACTGTACGAAATTCGTTTGCTTGCCTGATAGTTCATCACAATTTTAAGCGAATGCCGGCGGTCGTAATCATAATCGTACTCCTTTCCATTCATAATGTGAGGGAAAGAGCGGGTCGATTTTGCAAGCGTGTAACTAGCCCATCCCGAAAACTTGTCAAAACTACCTTTCCACATCAGCTCAACACCATACGAACGCCCCTTTCCCGAAATAACCTTATCGGAAAGTGCAAAAATTTCATACTGATCTTGCATTAAATCAAACGTATATGTACGCGCAATGTCTTTCAAATAAACATCAATAGAAAGTGTATTTTGAGCATCAAGTTTCTTCTCGGCACCCAAAATATAGTGGTACGACAAACTTGGTTCTTTTCCGTTCAGAGGATAATAATAGTCGAGAAACTGATTGAGTTCAATATCCTGCGTATTCATGCTGATAATATACTGGTAATATTTCCCCCAGGCTGCCTGCAACTTAAAGTCGTTTCCAACGTTCAAAACGGCATTGATCCGGGGTTCATAATTGAATGTTCTGTTTTCAAATTTTGTGGCCCTTATTCCCGGTCTGATCAAGAACGAACCTAAGGTAATTTTGTCTTCGGCAAATACCGAAATTAACGTTGGCGATTTCCGAGCCAACCCATTATCGATACGGTTTACCTCAGAGCCATTTTCAAAGAGATAGTCGTTGTACTCAACACCAAATTTTAATTCATTCCAAGCAAATGGTTTATAATCAAAATCGAGCTTCGCGCTCCAATCGTTTACTTTGCTTTTGAATCTTGTTGAAGTATTAAAAACCATAGTTTCAACATCCATAACCATCTCCGAAAAGTTGTCGGCACGGTGTAAAGAGCCATATACCTGAGCTTTCACGAATAGGTTTGAGGCCAACACCGATTTCCATGTCCCGGTTACAATATTATTGTTCCATTTGTTGACATATTTTATGCTCATGTCGTTGAAAATATCTTCCATCCCCATTCCAACTGTATTACCCATGTATTTATAAAGGTTGTTGAGATCGATGTTGGTTTTGTCTTTTGATCCAAAATATTTCAATGTCAGCCAGTTTCGGGAATTAAACCGATGTGTAAACGAAAGGTTTAAATCGTAGAAATAGTCGTTACTGTAAAACATGAAGTTGCTCATAATGTCGTAATTCAACCGCCCGGCCACCATCATTGTCGATTTTTTGCCCACTGGGAATTCGAGAAATAGCCTAGATTCGGAGGTCGAAGGATTCACTTCGCCATGTACACCTTGATTGTTACCATCTTTGGTCGAAATATTTATCACCGACGAATTTCGGCCACCATACTCAGCACCAAAACCGCCAACCATAACATCTACATTTTTAACAGTCTGCATATTGAAAATTCCCGAGGAAGACATAAAATGATATGGGTTGTAAATGGTTACGCCATCGAGCATGATCAGGTTCTCGCCCGGATCGCCCCCCCTTACCGAGACTAGTGGAGAGAACGGTTCTGTTGGTTCAATACCAGGCATGTATCGCATAGCTTTGAAAACATCGTTACGTGCAGTTGGAATAATTTGCATCGATTTTGGACTTAACGTATGCTGGCTAATCTCAATTTCGGCGTCCCCTATCCTATCGTAGCCCGATTCAACAACCGTAATTTGGTCGAGCATAACTGCCGAAGGTTTAAGTCGAACTTCGGCAAACAATTTGCTTTTATCTTTCAAATCGTATTTTTTAGAAACAGCCTCATAACCTATGTACGAAAACTCAACATCAATTATCTGCTGCTCAATTCCCGGCAAGGTAAAAAAGCCATTTCCATCGGTGATTGTTCCCCTATAATAATCGCCTTTAATAACCACCGTTGCCCCAACAAGAGTTTCGCCGGTTTTTTCATCCGTTATTATCCCCGAAAAGTTTTTCTTCTGTGCTGAAGCAAAAGTTGCTGCAAATATTAATATGATGATTATTAGCTCTTTCATACCTAAAATTTATATGCGCAACTTACCGAAGCACCAACATTGAAACCTATACGATGATAAATTACATAATGCAAATCCTCCATAATCCCTAAACCAAAAACAAAGCCCGATTTATCTAATTGATTGAAATTCAAACGCTGAGTCATTGAACAGTTGAATAATAATATCTCTTCAAGTTTGTGTTTAGCAGTATCCATATCTTTCCAGTTGTTAACGCCCATCAGCATCGCC
>CAZRXT010000008.1:0-20423 GCA_964604035.1 uncultured Prolixibacteraceae bacterium
TTTTTGTCTAAAGTCTAACGTCTAATATCTAACATCAGTATAGAGTGCTCGTCACAGACGAGAGCAGGTTAACCCACTCGTTACCGCTACGCTCAAACGAGAGGGAGTGCTGGGTTACAAATCTGCATCGGAAGTATTAATATGACTTATAACTTGTTCAAGAATTGATTGAGCTAAGTTAATAGAAAGTTCTATTTCATCAACTTCGGGCATAGAGAATCTTGGGCCAGGATATCGTTCGGAAATGTAATAGTCGTTCACCGTAAAAAGCTGTTTGATATCGATATTGTTGAAGTGTATGCACGCCTTCGCATAATTGTACAATACATCAATAGCGTGTATTTTTGGTACTTTCTGGTCGTTATATGCATATACTGCTTTTAATGCTTTTTCAATAGCCTGCTGAATATCAAATGCAATAACATCGGTGTAATGGTTCTTACTAAATAAAAGTTGTGCTGTTTCTAGGTTTTTGCGGGCAAAAACAACCCATTCGAGTGCTAGTTTTTGGTTAGGCATAGAGTACACTTCCTTTAACAATTATCTCTTTGTAGAATTGATCTCCGTCTTGAATACGTTGATTGATTCTTTTTTGGCTATCGACAATTATGTCAATAGGAATATTTAATTTCTGGATTAACTCCCAAAGTCTCATTTTGAGTTCGATCCTGAAATCGCGCACATTCGAGGGGGCAATGTCTTTGATTACGAGTATATCTAAATCGCTGTCGTCGTTTGGTTCTCCATAGGCGTACGATCCGAAAAGGATAATTTTTTCGGGCTCGGCTTTTTTGAGCTCTTCAACGATTAAGGGTATGTATTGTTGGTAGTTCATGGTTTCAAAGATAGTGAATTAGAGGATAAGTGGATAAGGTATGAGTTCATAAAGTGCTTAGAGCAGAGACGCACTATAGTTCGTCGTACGTTCAGGCATCAGCATCAGGCCGCAAGCCGCATTTTTTGGTCTAAAGTCTAATATCTGAATAAAGTTCATAGAGTGCCTAGAGTACTTAAAGTTAAAAAGGCTACAAGCGTCAGGCAAGAAGTTCAAAAGTCATGAGGCAGAAAGCATGAAGCGTGAAGCAAAAAGCATGAGGCCGCAGTTTTTTTGTCTAAAATCTAATGTCTAATATCTGAATAGAGTGCCTAGAGTTCAATCTCTCCTTTGGGGGTTTCTTCGTTCCATTTCTTTTTAATTGTTCCGAGGAATTCTTTTCCAAAAACAATGCCCACACCTATAACGCCACCAAGGAAAATCCAGATCAACAGAATCTGAGCTTTTTTAGGTTTCGATTTTTCGGACGGTACTGTTGCCGGTGCTAATACCGAAAGTACCGGGGTATCTTCTTTTACCTGAATTTGTGCCTGTTCTAGCTGTTTGGCCAATTCGGAATATACATTAAATGCAATTGTAAACTCGCTTTGAAGGCGCTCTTCTTCGGTGCGGCCAATCGAAGTTGCAACATTACGGTTACGGTCGCGAAACCAAGCCAGGTTCATCTGTGCTTTTTCAAACTCTTTTTTCTTTTCAGAGAAACGGGCCTGGATAAAGTTGAGCTGATCGGTAGCCTTCTCAATTTTGATTCGGGTAATATATTTTTGCAGAAGTTCGCGGGCCTGAAAAGCCACTTCG
Source organism: uncultured Prolixibacteraceae bacterium (assembly GCA_964604035.1). GTDB lineage: Bacteria > Bacteroidota > Bacteroidia > Bacteroidales > Prolixibacteraceae > CAYMTR01. The sequence continues at coordinate 1,634 of CAZRXT010000008.1, forward strand.
GCCGACAAGCGGGCTTCGGGCATGCGTGCAGTAATTGTAAGATATCCCTCTTTCGAGTTCACCTCGAGGGTTACTTGCTGCGAAATGAGTTTACGAACATCTTCTTGTTTCGGAGTTAACGCAATAGGCCCAACTTCGGAATCGCCGGCTGTGGTTACAACTTTTTCGCCTTTAATGGCTTTTAATATCACGAATGGTAGCCCAATTGTATATTTTTTTACAAGCGAGAGTACTCCTGGTTTCTGAATCGAAGTAAAGTATTCGTATAGGCTAACTTGCCGTTTGCTTCCGTCAACAGTAAAAGGTGTATTCATTAGTTCTAGCTGAAAAGCCGTTGAACCAACTAGTTGAGGGTAAACCATTGGCGAGAGGGTTTCTGAGGCCTGCATGTCGAGACTAAAGCCCGCCATAGCAGCCAGAGACGAAAGACCACCCAACTTAGAAGCCGACTTGCCAACCTGAGGAACCACAACTGTTGTGGCAGTGTACTCTTTTGCCGACAGTATTGCTACCGCCACTCCAATTACGGCACAAACAATTGTTGTTGCAAGTATAGTTTTTCGGCCGTTCCAAATGTTTTTTGCAAGGGCAATAAGATCAATCTCTTCCTCGGGCATTGTATTCGGGGTCTGATTATTTATTGAATCAATGGTCATATCTCGTCTGAATTTATGTTTTATAATAAGTGTTGCCTAGTTTGAGTTACTTAATGAAGTAAGAAACGGCAATAGCTATCGACGACATGGTGCTACCAAAAGCTAACCACTTACCTGTATTGTCGGTGTATTGTTTTTCGGGTTTTTCGGGCACAACAATTTGAGAGCCGGGCATAACCTTTGGATAAGTTCGGAAAAGGAATGTTTTTGTAACTCCAGTAGTTCCATTAGGATAAATCACATAGATTTTGTTTCTTCGGGGACGTTCATTAAAGCCACCCGATTTGTCGATGTAGTATTTCAACGATTTTCCCTCCTCGTAAGTCATCGACATTGGGTTCAATATATTGCCGGTTACTTTCACTGTTTGAAGTTTCTTTGGAATAACAAGCACATCACCATCCATAAGCAGAAGGTCGCTTTTCCCGTCATTGCCTTTCAATATTTTATGTAATTCAATGCCAATATACTCTTTGCCTAACACCGTTTTTCGTTGAAACAATGCAGCTTCGGGATATGCTTCAGCGGTTAATCCCCCGGCCTTCTTGACCAAATCGGAAATTCTGAATTTTTTTGTATTGAGTGCATAATGCCCGGCATATTTTACTTCTCCCATAATGGTTACCTCTTCAGGTTCGCGGTATCCTGGAGCTCGGCGCACAGAAATGCGGTCGAACGGGTTAAGCATGAATTTACCGGCTTCGTCGTTGAAGTTTAAGTCGCGCGAAAGGGTAAACTGAAAAACGGCACGTAAGGTGTCTCCAAGTTTCGACTCTTTATTATAATCCAACCGCCTCGAAACTTCGATAAAACTACTATCGGCTCCTTCGCTGAAACCATTGGCCAGATAAATTGCATCTCGCAAGGTCATGTTCTGCATATAAGCCAATGTAAACGGAGAATTTACCTCGCCGCCTACAGTAATTGTCCCCTGATCCTTCATCTGAAAATGAGATTTAACAACCACTTGGTCTTCATTTTCGAGGACTATATCGGTTTTACCATCTAGCAAGTCGGCAAGAATGAATGGAATAAATTGAGAGGTACCATCGTTGTTTGTGCGAATTACGTGGCCACCTTTGCCGTATGCATCGGGAGTAATACTGTCAGCTTTCTGAATCAATTCCGACAATTTCAGTCCATTGGTCAGTTCATAATCGCCTGGTCTCCATATTGCCCCAGTTATATTTACCCTGTTTTGGAAGATGTTCAGTATTTTCTCGGCTACAAGCATATCACCATTTAGAAGAGGGGTAGAAGCAATTTCCGATTGTACAAAATCAATTAGTTGTGATCCAGTCTGAGTTTTACGGTACAGCTTCATGCGGTAGAGGTATGTTTCGTCGGTATATCCACCGGCATAGGTAATTAAATTGGCAAGAGTTTCGTTCTCTTTTAGTTCGAATAATGCATTCCGCTTAAACTCGCCCGAGACTTTTACTTGTTTTTCGACCGTTGGTATAAAGATGATATCTTCGTCGCGAAGTATCATATTTTCAGTTTCATCGCCATCAATCAGGTATCTGTAGATGTCGATAGTTTTAATGGCTTTGCCATCGCGAATAAGCCTGATATTCCTTAGCGACCCAATGTTGCCGGGGCCTCCTGATAGAAAAAGGGCATTGAAAACACTGGCGGTGGCCGGTAGGGTGTAGGTTCCTGGAGTTGTAGCCTCGCCAACAATATTTACTTTTATTGAGCGCATTTTGCCAAGGTCGATTTGTGCAAAAGTACGTGGGCTACCACCCTGCATATCGGCATAAATGGTCGATAACTTCTGCGAGAGCTTCTTTTCAGCTTCTTCAAAAGGCAAACCTGCAATATAAACCGGGCCAACATCGGGAATCTGAACCTGTCCGTTGCGATTCACAACCAGTTGGTAAGTCGCCTGCGAATTCCCCCAAATGCTAACAACAACCTGGTCGCCTATATTAATAATGTAATTTTTAGGCGTTGAAATATTGGGGCTGGGCTCAAAAGTGAGATTGTTGCTATTAAAAAGGTAGGCACCAAACCTGGCTCCTGCATTAGAATATCCGGCAGTTTTCTTAGCTTGCGAGGTCTCTTCTACAATAGGTTCTTCAGCCGGGTTTGCCTCTGTTTGTTCCGTTTGCTCAGTTTGTTCTTGTGTTGCAGGAGTATTGCTCCCTAGCGCATCAATTCGCTGCATCATTTCCTGAATTTGTAGCTCCGAAGCTCCTTTCTGGCGTGCTACTTCTATTGCAGCACTTTTAGATAACCCGCTATTGTCGAGCATATCTTTAGCTTGTTTTACCTGGGCGTTGCTAAGCTCGTTTACTTTAACCGTTGAAGGAACAACGTTTTGCGAATTTGCGCTCAAACTCCCCATTAATATAAAGGCAACGAATGCTGTTAATATAAAATACAGTCTGTTTTTATTATTTAAAGATCTCATAGATATATGTTTTCTAACTTTTCTAAAATTTTTGTATTTGTTGTGGCGAACCTATTTTATTAAGCTGTTTTAGTTGATCTTATAAACAGCTTCGCTTGGTCAGTCACATGTTTGTTTGCGGCTAACAAATCATTTTCTTTAGTTTTATTGTGCAATAATACGCCATTTGGTAACTAATGTAAAGTGAAACCCCATTTTTTTAATACATTTAATAGGAAGGAAAAATTGATTCTGCACTTTGCCCAATTGTGCTAACGGTAAATTTTTGCAATAAGTTATGGGATTTTATCATGATACAATATATTGTGCCAAAGTTTGAAAGATGAACATGGTTGCAGGGCAATTAGAAATTGCTACTCAAGAAACAATTTGTTCTTGATTTGCTTTTCTACTCTTTCGTTATCGTAATTATAGATAATGGCAAATCAACAACAAGAGATAAATTCAATTGGGTAATTTCAACAATAACCCTTTTTTTACCTTGATACAACAACAATTTGCCTTTTAGTCCGATTAATGGGCCCGAGATAACTTCAATACACTCGCCAACCGCTGGTTTTTTCTGAATTACTTCAATATTTAGGTCGGTTTCGAGCAGCATTCTTTTTATAATGTCAATTTGATTTTCGGGAATAATTGCAGCTTGTCCTTCAAACCTTACGTAAGTTACAACTCCTTGAATTTGAAGAACCTTATCGTATTCTTTGCGTGTAATACAAACGAATACATATCCAGGAATTAAAGGGACTTCAACCCATTTTTTTCGATCGCTCCATTGCCTGAGCTTTTTTGTAAGAGGTAAATATGCATCAACGCCAAGAAACTCCAATTCGCTTAAAACTTTCTTTTCAGTTCTCGATTTTGTGTATACGGCATACCAATTCTTGTTCATTTTTTTTTGTTGATTTTGGTAACGTTTGGATAAGTAAAAGTATTTAAAAATAGGCCTCAACAAAAAAAAGTAGAACAAATTTTAATCATAATGAATGACAACCTTGAAATTGGTCATTCTGGTTGTCTCTATTTATTGAAATGATTGATATACTATTAGTTGAATTTGAGTAATAATTCAATTGTATTAGCGTTTGAATATCGGATAGCGAGAGTGGTGGCCAAAAGCTTCTGTTTTGCAGTTTTGGTTTAAAACCCATCATTTATGTATTGCTTTTGGTTAATTGTGTCAATTCATAATAAAAAAGTATCCTTCATTTTTAAAAAAGATGTAACTTGAATATGTTTTTGTTGAAAATTCGAACAAAGAGAAAAATAACCTAATTAGTTAAAACGTTAATTCGCTGTTTTATGATTGTAACGTTAATTGTGAATTATTATAATGTTATTTTGATGTTTTTCCCCTTTGTTGCGTGCTGTGGAAGGTATACTTGATATACTTTTGTTATTAATTAATGTTAGTTGAAATATAAAAACGCAAAGCCACATGTCTTCTATTATCCCAATTTTTGCCTCTTTTTTAATTGGAGCCTTATTGGTAGCCGTTTCTATCCCGATTATTGTCAGGGTTTCGAAAGCTAAAAATCTTGTTGATGTGCCTAACGAACGCAAGGTAAATAAAACTGTTATCCCAAATCTGGGAGGTATTGCTCTTTTCTTTGGAATTTCTGTTTCATCTCTTCTTTGTATTTATCAATACGATTTTAAAGATCTTCGGTATGTAATTTTTGCCATGATAGTAATGTTTTTCATTGGCATAAAAGATGATATTTTAGATATTTCGGCCCGAAAGAAATTTATGGTTCAGTTTTTTACCTCATTTGTGCTGATAATACTGGGCGATATCCGTTTTACTAATCTTCATGGTGTTTTGGGTATTTATGAAATCAACTATTTTCTAAGCATTGTAATTAGCTCAGTAGCTATAGTTGGCATTATGAACGCTGTTAATTTGATTGATGGAATTGACGGTCTGGCCTCGATACTTGGGTTGCTTATTTCTAGCTTTTTTGGTGCTTTCTTCTTGTGGTGGGACCAAGTACCCTATGCCGTAATGAGCTTTGCTGTTGCTGGCAGTTTGGGTGTGTTTTTCTTCTATAATGTTTTTGGGCGAAATAATAAAATATTTATGGGCGATACCGGGTCTCTTATTCTGGGGTGCCTCTTCTCAATATTTGTTATAAAATTCAACAACTTTGCACTGAATAGCTCGGAGTGGTTGAAGATTTCATCGCCGGCAATTTCAATGGCTGTAATCTCAATTCCTTTGTTTGATATGCTTAGGGTTTTTGCTCTTCGTGTTCTTCAGGGTAAATCGCCTTTCTATCCCGATAAGAATCATATTCACCATAAGTTGCTCAATTTGGGTTACTCTCACCTTAAATCGTCTGTAATTCTCTTTATTTCAAATATAGTATTGATAGCGATAGTATTTGCTTGCGCTGATATAAACAACAATCTTCAGCTAGTAATGCTTATGTCGTTTGCAGCGCTGTTTTCTGCAATTCCCGGTCTGCTTAAACGATTTAGTAGTTCAAGTGTTTCATCAGAACCAGCATCTTCAAAAATATCAATAAAGATACCGTTGGCTTCCATACCCGATGTCTCGACTGGTAAAATTGATTTGTTTGATTTATATGCTGGTAGCAGCAAAAAAAAGAGTAATGTGAAGTTCTCTTATAAGTCTGGTTCGGAGATCGAAAAGAAGGAGAAGGTTTCTTAATTTACATATTTGAGTTATAACCTTGGGGGCTTCAATTCTGGAATGATAATTTGCTTTTCGTTTTGGAATGATTGGTGCCTCTTATTTGTAATACAACCACATGGATAAATGCATTTTTCGATTCAGGATTAAACTCGTTATAGCACTTCTTTTGCTTGTTTCGTTTCATATTTTCGCAATAAACAGTTCATTCGGGCAGAATAACTCATTACTATTGTCGGACTCCGACCTCGAAGGACTTAAATTAAAACATAAGATCGTACCGCTAAGTAACCCTGTTTATCGGTTTCTCGACTATTGTGAGTCGTCGGGTTATATTGGGTTTTTGCCTCAGGCAAGGCCATATTCCAAACTTATTGTTGTGAACTATTTGCTTGAGTTGAGGCGTAATGATTTATTGACCGATGGCGATAGGGAGATTCTTAACGTTTTTATTCAGGATCTTTCTCGCGAGTCGAATGGTTTTCAAATTTATAAGCAGGAGGTGAAAGATGGCTTTGCTGTTGTTGGGTTCGGAGCCGAAACTTCAGGGCGTGTTGCCACGGGTGACGATGGCACATATTCAACAAGTCTCATTGCAGAGCCATACCTCTCGGGCGACTTGGGCAATCATCTTACTTTTCATGCAGCGATGGGGCCGGCAATTGAACGACTTGCCCCCGACATGTTCTACGAATCGTATACAAAAAATGCACAGGTGAATTTTCCCCACCAGTCAATTGGCTATGCATATTTGCCTTATCAATTTAACTACGAAACATTGTACACCCACTCGCTTATTGGTGATAAAAGTTCAGGCCATCCCAATATCACTGAAAAGATGGCCGTCGGTTTTATCTATTTTACCGAACTTAATGCCAATTGGCTTAATGGCAAGATTCAACTGAGCCTGAATAACCAGCGAAGGGCTTGGGGGCACGATGATCATAACCTTATGCTCTCGTCTTCGGCTAGGCGCTTGCCGGCAATAGAGTTTAAGGTTGAACCTACTCGTTGGTTAAGGTATTCGTACTTAACAGGTTCGCTCTTTTCGTATGCAAATCAAAGTTCTTCTTACAAGCAAAATATCTATGGCTATGATTTGGGCGATCCTCAGAACTTGTTAACCCTTCATTTGCTTGAGTTTACACCTGCCAGTTGGGTGCAGGTTTCGGCTTCGGTGGCTAACATCTGGTCGAAACGAATGGAGGTTTCTTATCTGATGCCGTTTGTTTTTGCACATTTCTCGCAGCTCGAGGTTGGCGATAACGATAATCAGATAATGAACATCGATGCCGCGTTTAAGATTCCGGGTGTTGGCAAACTTTGGGGCAGTTTTTTAAACGACGAATTCAGCTTCTCGCAGTCAGGCGATTTGCTCAGGATGCCCCGTAACCGTTATGGTTGGCAAGTGGGGTTGAAGACAGGTTTGTTGTCTTCGTTGCTTCCCGGTACGTTTTCAACATTGAAATATACCCGCATAACACCTTTTGCCTACACTCATTATCCCGAAACTGAATTTAATACAATGACCAGCCGCCCGTTAGATCAGACTTATATGAACGATGGGTTTAACCTTGGTTTTTATCTGCCCCCCAATTCGGGAGAATTCAACTGGAAAATTGTTAATATGGCAGTTCCCGATCTGGTTCTTACCCTCGATAATAAGTTGATTATTCATGGTACAAACGATTTAGCAAGTACTAATATCTACCAGATTTATGGCGACATATACCGCCATCAGTTTGGCGATGATATTTATAAGTATCCTCTGCTCGATTTCACTAACGATGGTATATACGATTGGACTGCATTGAGCGACTTAACTGTTGATTGGAAAGTAAGAGGCGGCAAAGGGCTTAGTTATTTTAGAGTAATTGGTTCTCTCGGGTTTGCCCGTACCTGGTGGGAGAGTAACAGCAGCGGGGTAATAGCTCCTGATGCCCGCACAATGGTGAGTGGTAGTTTGAGCGTTGTTGTTGATATCTAATCTTTTTGTTTTTCAACTTCGTAAAACGATTGTTCTTTCATCTTTGATACTGGTTGATTTAGTGGTAAAGAAGTTTTTTGCGATTGACCCCGAATTGTTGATTCTAAAACGGCCTTGTACTTTTCATGTTAAAGGCTTACTTTTGCCAAGCTATTGAAGACTAATCTAAAAACAGTCTTTTCATTTTTTTTGAAGAACTGTTTTAGTGAGATGTTTAGCTAAAAAACTCAAAATAAAACTTTGTTTGGTACGTTTGTATAGATGACAAATTGTAACCGGATGCTAAGAAAAAACAACTTTGATGAGAAGAATTTCGTTTGATAACGACACAATAAAAAATCAGGATAAACCAGGAATACAGAATTTGAAGTGTAGCTGCCGTTTGTGGCAGGTTACTGTGCTTTTGTTTCTATCTGTTCTGTTATTCACGCAACAATCTTTTGGGCAAGATGTTGAAAGGAAGAAAAAGGGTAAGGCCGTTTTTTCCGATCAAATTAACCTTAAAAATCAGCGATTAAAGCATAAAATTGTGCCGCTCGATAATCCAATTTACATGTTTCTCGATTATTGCGAAGCTACAGGTAAAGTAGGCATGTTGCCCGAAGCCAGACCATATACGAAGCTTTATGTTACCGATTTGCTTCAGAATTTGTTGCGTAAGGCCAGCTCGCTTGGAAAGACTGATAAGGATGTTATTGCAGCGCATCTTGCCGATCTTAGCCGCGAATCGAATGGTTTTCAGCTACACCGGCAGACAACAAAAAATGCCTTTGCTCTAATTGGTCTGGCTGCCGATGTTAAATATGGTACCGGAATAGGCGACAATAGTGCCTATTCGCTTAGCATGGTAGGAAAACCTTATATATCAGGCGATTTAGGCGATGCAGTTACCTTTAGTGCAGCGTTTGGAATTGCAATGGAACGGCTTACTCCCGACATGTTTTATGGTTCTTACATAAAAGATGGGCAAATCAATTTTCCACATCAGGCCATAGGTTATTCGTGCTTGCCCTATCAGTTTAATTATGAAACCCTCTATCCGCATATCTACATGGAAGAGAGGAGTTTTGGAGAACCAAACGTGACTGAAAGAATATCCGAAGCTATGCTTTATTATACCGAAATGAATGCCTACTTTCTTGATGGGTTGGTTCAAGTGAGCGTAAACAACCAGCGCAGGGCTTGGGGGCACGATAATCAAAACCTCTTCCTTTCATCAACTGCACGTCGTTTCCCCGGGCTTGAATTGAAACTAAAGCCTGCTTCGTGGCTAAACTATTCAATGATTACAGGTTCGTTATTCTCGTATACGAGCCAGCAAACCGATTATATGAAAGATGTTTACGGGTATGACCTTGGGCAGCTCGAAAATCTTTTTACAATGCAGATGCTCGAATATTCTCCGGCAAAATGGATTAAGCTATCGGCAACATCTAGTACTATCTGGTGGAAACGGTTCGAACTCTCTTATTTCATGCCAATGGCTTTTACTAGCTTTGCTCAAATTGAATCGGGTGGGTATGATAATCAATCTACTGGTTTCGATGTGGCGTTCAATATCCCCCAATTCGGGAAGACTTGGTTTAGCTTCTACAGCGACCAGTTTGATTTAACTCAGTCGGGGCCGTTGTTCAGGATGCAGGATAACCATTATGCTTGGCAAGCCGGGGTGAAAACAGGTTTACTTTCGAATATTCTCCCAGGAAGTTATACTACATTGAAATATACAAAGCTATCTCCGTTTGTATATTCCCATGCTACTGAAAATAGGGTAGATGCATATACCAACAGAGCTTTTAATATGAGCTATACTCACGATGGCTTTAACCTTGGGTTTTACCTTCCGCCAAATTCTTCGGAGTTGAACCTGACGTTTGTAAATGTTGCTTTCCCCGATTTAATTCTCACGCTTGATAATAAGATGATTATTCACGGGTCGAACGACTTGGCGAGTGTTGATCCGCATTTGGCCTATGGCGATGTAAACCGATACCAAACAGGTTCTATAGATCAGTATCCATTAAGCGATTTTACTCACGACGGAATTTACGACTATACTGTGATGAGCGAATTTAAATTTGACTGGAAAGTTCGCAATGGAGGCGGCCTGAACTATTTTAGGCTTGTTGGTTCTGCCGGATTTGCAGGTACATGGTGGAATCCGAATAAGAGTGGTGTTGTTGCTCCTGCCTCAAAGGCTCTGATGACATGTAATCTTGGTATTATAATAGATATCTAGTAACCTGATTTCTTTCTTGTTTGAGTAGTGTATGTTGAAGTTAAGGTTGTTAAAGTAGTTTTGCCGCCTCTTCGTCTATTAGCCATATCGTTTCGCCGTTAGTAGGTTTGATGTGCGAAGCAGGAAATTCGGGCAGAGCTTTTTGAGCAACGTTTCTGATCATTTCGGCCTTGTTTGCACCTGTCGATATGAAAACAACCCTTTGAGCATTGTTCAGAACCCGCCCAGTTATTGTAATTCGTTGTTGCCCCGATGTGGGGTGTGTGGCAACTTCGCACCAGTTTTCAGAGGTGAGTAGCTGCATTTCTTGAGGAAATATTGAAGCTGTGTGCCCGTCATCTCCCAATCCTAGCAAAATTAAGTCGAAGCGAGGAATCCCATTGTATTGCTCTATGCAGTTGTTTATTTCGGTCGAATATCTGGAGGCTTCGAGTTGCGGGGTGTTCTCTCCAATAATTCGATGTATGTTTTCTGTTTGTACACCAATAGGTTGCAGCCAAAGTTCATGCGCCCATTTGTAGTTGCTTTCGGGGTGCGTTGGCGGAACACACCTATCGTCGCCCCACCAGAAATGAGCTAACGGATTGGCAAGCTTTGTTCCATACGTTTCGGTAAGGTATTTGAAAATTAGTTTTGGAGTATTGCCACCCGAAAGTGCGATATGTACTTTCTCCTTTGGTTTTTCAGAAAATATCTTCAGCATTAACTGAGCCAACTCTTCAGCGATCTGATCGGTGTTTTTAAGTTTTTTTATCTCCATATTATTCTGAATTGTTATTGGTTTCGATACTTGCCTAGATATTTCGCTTGAAAACTCTAATTATGATTGTATCGCAATTGGCTAAACATCTTGTTAATCTTCAAATTCATGACTCGAGGAATAGTAGGTGTTGAGTTGTTTATTGAGTTTTTTGTAACGTACTATGCCAATCCATATCAATATCATGCTCAAAAATATCGACAAGATTCCAATCCAGAGTACCGAAGCAAAAGTCTTAAGTTGAATAAGTGTTAATCCGGCAAGCAGAAGGTATAGCGAGGTTCTTATATAAGCAAAAAGTGTTCGCTCATTGGCAAGTTTTGTTCGTTCTAATGCCAGATAATCGCGCAGAATAATCTTTTCATTATTCAGGAATACCTTTTCATCTTTGTTTTTAAACATTTCGGAATAAATAATTAAAGTTCGCAATATTCACCATCGTTAGCTAAGTTTTTGCAAGGGTAGCGCCAACCGTTTATTTCATCCGATATCAGTTCTTCTGATTCGAGCGGCCCCCATGTTCCTGCCGGATAGCCATGTAATGGGAAATCGGGGTTTTCATTCCATTCATCAATAATTGGCTGAACAATTTCCCATGCTTTTTCTACATTGTCGCCACGTGAGTATAAGGTTGCATCGCCTTGAATACAGTCGAGCAATAATCTTTCGTAAGCTGTTGGCACATAGGCGTCAGATAGGTCGGAGTAGTGAAAGCCCATATTAACGGTTTGCACATTGAACCCCGCACCGGGAACTTTAAGCCCCATTTTCATTACGATACCTTCGTCGGGCTGAATGCGGATTATCAACTGGTTAGGCATAGTTGTATTTCCTCCCAGATGTTCAAATAAATGGTGTGGAGTAGGGCGGAAGTTGATTACAATTTCAGTGGCTCTGGTAGGTAGCTTTTTCCCTGTTCTGATGTAGAAAGGTATTCCACTCCACCTCCAGTTGTCGATGTTCAGCTTTAATGCGACAAAAGTTTCGGTGCGCGAATCGGCCGATACACCTTCTTCTTCGCGGTAACCGATAATTTCCTCGCCCTTAATTTTCGACTGAATATATTGCCCTCGCACAACATTCTCGTGCAGGTTTTCTCTTTTTAGAGGCCGAATAGATTGAAATACTTTTAACGTTTCATTTCGTATGGCATTGGCATCAATAACTGTTGGCGGTTCCATTGCCACCAGCCCTACAAGCTGCATCAGGTGATTTTGCAACATGTCGCGCATAGCCCCCGAATTGTCGTAATAGCCGCCACGCTTCTCAACTCCCAATTGTTCGGCCGAGGTTATTTGAATATGATCTATGTATTTGTGATTCCAGAGTGGTTCCCACAGACTGTTCGAGAACCTAAGAACCAGTAGATTCTGTACTGTCTCTTTCCCAAGGTAATGGTCTATTCGGTAAATTTGATCTTCATTAAAATATTGAAGAAGGTCTTTGTTGAGTTTCCTAGCACTGCTCAAATCTGTGCCAAAAGGTTTCTCGACAATGAGGCGCTTAAAACCATCACTTTGATTGTTTAGCCCAACTAATGCCAGGTATTTCGGGATTATTGGATAGAGATTTGGTGGCGTTGAAAGGTAGAAAAGGATATTCCCCGGAGCACCTAGCTCATTTCGCAAGTTGTCGATTCTTTTTTTCAGCTTTGGGTAATCATTTTTATCTGAAGTTTGAATTGATTCGTAATATAAGTGACCGATGAAATCTTTGCTTGTATCGTTGTTGGGCAGGAATTCGGTCATGTTTTCTCTAAACTGCCCATCGGTCATCTCAGTTCGGGCAACGCCAAGTATTGCATAAGGATGGGTGAAAAGATCTTGCTCGTGAAGGTTGAAAAGTGCCGGAATGAGTTTGCGCTTGGTCAAGTCGCCCGAAGCTCCAAATATGACAACAATATGTGGTTGTGTTTTCTTCATTACTTTTTCGATTTTGAAAAATAGAAACAAAAGGAAAAGAATAAGGTTTAAAGATAATACACCTTTACATCTTGTGTTGATGATTTTTTTAGCTTGTCCATACAATTACATGGTTTTCTATTTCAATGTATTTCAAATTGAAACAGATTTCACCATTTGTAGAGAGAAATTTCCCTTTAATATTCCCTTTATGTGTTAGTTCGTCAATTGCAATGTGGGTCGAAAAATCGATATCAGTATCGTCAACTGCTTTAAAAATAGCCTCTTTAGCACACCAGTAAATTATTTTGGAGTTTGGCTCTTCATTAATGTTCACCCCGGCAAGTTCTATGGGCGACAAAAACCGTGGAAGAATATTGTCTATTGCCCGTGTTTTCTTCTCAATATCAATGCCTGTATGTTTTGAATTTGAGAGGAGTATGCCAACCATCTCTTTTGTGTGCGAGATGCTGAGTGTCATTTTGAAGTTATTAAGTATTGGCTTGCCTGTTTCGAGGTAAGATATGTGAGGCCAAAAACCCAAAACTTCGTTTAAAAGAATCCTGATTGCAAGCCATTCTCTCTTGCGAGTTTTATTGATGATTTGGGCATAGACTATCAACTCTTCATCCAAAAGAGAAGCTTTTTCTTCTAATTCTTCAATCGTTTCTGTAAGATGCCAAAGCGATAGCCGGCCTCCTGTTTTATATTTATCGAGTATTAATGGCATTTATTTCCATCTGAAAGATTCGATGAGCCGATTAATGTCTTCCTCAATGAACGATATAACAGGAAGAAGTGAGTCGTAGTTAGGAATCTCGCTAATATAGAATGAACCTCTTAAGAAATGAGAAGTACTGTCGGTCAGGTAAAACTGATAAGGAGAGGCTGTATTCCCAATCATCTTATAAATGGTTCCGTAAACGTTGTGTGCCGGGCTTAGGAATAGATTTTCGTCAATTGAAATAGCTTTAATTGAATGCTTGTATGCAAGATCTCTTGATTCTTCTGTCAGTTCGGCTAAATTCCCTTTAACTGGCTTGTACGATAGGTGTATTTTCACGTTGTAAGCATCAGTGCAAATGTTGATCCAGTATGGTTCTGCAATTCGCGATGAGTCTTTTTCAATTGTTGAATAATTCGCATAGTCAAAGCTAAATGGGTATCCATCTGCAAGTCTGTTGTAATTTTTTTCAGGCAGCTGAATCCTAAAATAGCCTCTTGGTTTTGGTGTATAGTTTTCTTTGCACCCAAACAAGCTAACCAACCATAGCGGTATAAGTATCGAAAGTAGTATTCTGATCATGGAGATAAAAGTAATGTTTCTTTAGAAACGAACTATTCAGCGGAATTATTGAAAATCACTTTTATTTTTTTTATTCTACGTTTATCAAGAGCTTCAACAATGAAATCGATGTTTTTGAACGAGAGTTTCTCATTGATTTTTGGAAAGTCGTTTTTCAATTCAAGAACGAGCCCTGCAAGTGTGTCGGCTTCCCCTTTTACATCATCAAGAAAGCTGTCATCGAGGTCGCAAATCCGGTAGAAGTCGTTAAGCTGCGTCTTAGCATCGAAAATGTAAGATGTGTCGTTGATTTTAGAAAAAAGAAGATCGTCGTCGTCAAATTCGTCGATTATATCGCCAACAATTTCTTCAAGAATATCTTCGAGGGTAATAATTCCGGCTGTTCCACCATACTCATCAACAACAATAGCCATGTGTACCTTCGATTTTTGGAACTCTTTCAGAAGGTCATCAATCTTTTTGTTCTCGGGAATATGGTATGGGGTACGTAACAACGACTGCCACCTGAACGAGTCGAGATTATTCAAATGAGGAAGAAGATCCTTGATATAAAGAATCCCGTCGATGTTGTCGAATGTTTCGTTATAAACCGGAATCCTGGAGTATCCCGAGAAATTGATTGTGTTAATGAGTTTCTCTGCACTACAGTCATTTTCAATAGCTACCACATCAATTCGAGGGGTCATAATTTGGTAAACACTTGTAGTGCCAAATTTTACAATGCCTTCAAGAATGTCTTTTTCGTCGGAAAGTTCTTCATCGGAAGTTAATTCAAGGGCTTGTGAAATATCGTCGATTGATAGGTTCTTGTTGCGCTTTGCCATTTTCTTATCAATACGAAAGGTCGATTTTGTAATAATCCAGACCAAAGGCGATAAAATTTTCATTGCAATGGACAATGGGCGAGCCATCTTTTCGGCAAAACCTTTCGAATAATTCGAGGCATAGGTTTTTGGTAATACTTCGCCAAAAAGTAGTATCAAAAAAGAGATTACAACAACTTGAGTAATAAAACGAAGAACCTCATTTTGAGGGAAAATAAATGAGCTGTTTAGTAGGTATATTGATAAGATAACGATCCCAACATTAATGAATATGTTGGAAATCAATATGGTTGCTAATAATTTATCCGGAACCCTAAGTAGATTCCGGATAAAATGATGAGATTTTTGTTTCGATTCGTCAATAGATTCTTTATCAGAATCAGACAGAGAAAAAAAAGCAATTTCAGCACCGGATATTAGTCCTGACAAAAGTAGTAATACAAAAAGTATAACTAACCCTAAAATCACCCCGGATGTTGTAGGGGGAAGAGCTGTGAGTCCTGATAAAGTTTCAGTTAGTGCCGTACTGTCTGTTTCCAAAATAGTTTATTTAAGATTAGAAAGGAAGATCATCTGTTGAGTCCCCCATGTCGAAATCGTTAGCTGTATTCGCAGGTGCCTGATTTGTAGCTTGCTGATATTCAGTAGTAGGAGCTCCATTCGAAGCTTCATTACCTTCTCTTTTGCCTAATAGTTGAATAGTGTCAGCATATATCTCGGTCATATATTTTTTGTTGCCATCTTTGTCATCGTAAGAACGGGTTCTAATCCGACCTTCAATATACAACTGGCGACCTTTTTTTACGTATTTACCACACATTTCACCCAAACCTCTCCAAGCTACAATATTGTGCCATTCGGTTGTGGTTACTTTTTCACCGCTTTTAGCCGTATATGTTTCACTGGTTGCAAGAGTAAACGATGCAACAGCAGTTCCGTTGTCCAAATAACGAACTTCGGCATCTCTGCCTGCATTTCCCACTAAAATAACTTTGTTTACTGACATAGTTTTAATTCTTAATTGTTAGACATCAGATTAATTTGTAAGCGATTTAAAGCTACAAAATGTAATTGAAAGTCAACAAATAATTTGTTAATCAGAATCATTAATTTGTTGAAAGCTATCTTTTTTGATTTGAATTGATAGTTTCATTTGATGAAATCCATTTTTCCAATATAATTATCTATAATTTTTGGTAAAGGAAGTTCAAAAATATTCAATTTGTTGATCATATTGAATTGTGAGATGAAATTTTTTTCAGTTTTGATTGTAAGATAGTAGAAACGAGCATGAATTTTTTGGTGGGATAATATGTGAATAATTTCATCTGAGATATTTTTCAAAGTTACCTCTTCATGCTTGAAAAGATCGTTCCACTGGTTCGAGTTGATAAATTGTTCGGGTAGAATGTTTGTTGTAGTCTCGATCAGTGGAAAGTCGTAAAGGTTTTTCCAGATATCATTTTTGGTTCTTTTGTTGAAAAACAAAAAATCATTGTACTCTAATACAATATAATTAAAGAATCGGTCCCGTACTGTACCCTTTTTTGTTTTTACCGGCAACACAGCTGCCATTCCTTTGGTGAAAGCAAAGCAGGAACTTTGTAATGAGCATTCGAAACACAAAGGGTTTTTAGGAGTACACTTGAGTGCCCCAAACTCCATCATTGCCTGGTTAAATGTTCCAGGTTCATCATTGTCTAGAACTTTAGCTGCTAACGACGAGAATATTTTTTCTCCGTCAGAAGAGTTGATTGGAGTTTCTATTCCAAAATAACGAGCAAGAACTCTTAGAACATTACCATCGATAGCAGCAACCGGTTCATTAAAGCAGATTGATGCTATTGCAGCTGCCGTATATTTGCCTACTCCTTTAAGCTTTTTCAGTTCTGAAAAAGATGAAGGGAAAACCCCATTCATTTCAAAGAAAATCTGTTTGGCAGCAGAGTGAAGATTTCGGGCTCTGGAATAGTAGCCCAGCCCTTGCCACATTTTTAATACATCCTCCTCATTAGCAATGGCCAGAGCTTCAATATTTGGGAAGCGTTCAATAAAGCGGTAGTAGAAATTAATTCCCTGACTAACACGTGTTTGTTGTAGTATTATTTCAGAAACCCATGTATTGTATATTGTAGTGTTGGTTCTCCAAGGCAAGTCACGCTTGATAAAACCATATTCCGATAAAATTTTTTTGCTGAAAACCAAATACTTCATGTTGTTTTAAACTATAAGCATTTAAACGAAAAAAAATCATATTTGTTTTGCTATTATTATTGGAAAAAAATTATCTTTGCCAACTACTTATTAAATAAATAGTTGATAATTAAATATTTTAAGCGATGACAAAAGCAGATATTGTTAACGAGATTTCTAAAAACACTGGAATAGAAAAAGTAACAGTTCAGAAAACTGTTGAAGCTTTTATGGAATCAGTAAAAGATTCATTAGTAGATGGTAACAATGTTTATCTAAGAGGTTTTGGTAGTTTTATAGTAAAGAAAAGAGCTGAAAAAACTGCTCGTAATATTTCTAAAAATACAACTATCATTATTCCTGAGCACAACATTCCATCTTTCAAGCCAGCAAAAACTTTCGTTAACCACGTTAAAGACCAAGTAAAATAAGTCGTTATGCCTAGCGGAAAGAAAAGAAAAAGAGGTAAAATGGCTACGCATAAGCGTAAGAAAAGATTGAGAAAAAATCGTCATAAGAAAAAGAAATAGTTAATTTCTTTTATTGATGCCATTTTATTTGAAAGCATTACGATTAAACCTAAGTAGCATTGTTACTTAGGTTTAATCCTTTTTATACAAATTAGAGTTCTTTTACATATTATTCTCCCTTAATTTTATTAATGTGAGTAGCGAATTATTTATCGACGTTAGTCCATCTGAGATCGTGTTTGCACTGATTGAAGACAAACGTTTGGCAGAGCTGACAAGGGAGAAAAGTGGTACTAAGTTTTCAGTTGGCGATATTTACCTCGGAAAAGTAAAGAAAATTATGCCAGGGCTTAATGCTACTTTTGTTGATGTTGGCTACGAGAAAGATGCTTTTCTGCATTATCTTGACATGGGGCCTCAGTTCGCTACTTTGAACAAGTTTGTACAAAATACTACATCTCGTAAGATCAAAGATTTATCGATGTCAAAGTTAAATCTTGAGCCTGATATTGATAAAAACGGAAAAATAAGTCAGCTGCTTCGTCAGGGGCAAAATATAATTGTTCAGGTGGCTAAAGAGCCAATCTCTACAAAAGGCCCGAGGCTTACTTCCGAATTGTCTGTTGCAGGTCGATATATGGTATTGGTGCCGTTTAGCGACAAAGTTTCAGTTTCGCAAAAAATACGAACTATCGAGGAACGAAATCGCTTGAAAAAACTTATTCAAAGTATAAAACCACAAAATTACGGAGTCATTGTTCGAACAGCTGCTGAAGGCAAAATGGTAGCTGAATTAGACCAGGAATTAAAACGACTGGTAGCAAAATGGGAGTCTGTTATTCCTAAAATGAGGAAAGTTAATCCTCCGGGATTAGTCCTTGGAGAATTGAGCCGGACTACTTCTATTTTGCGTGATTTGTACAGTCCTGATTATGCAAGTATAACTGTTAATGACTTTTCTGTATGTGAAGAAGTTGCAGATTATATCGGTGGAATTGCACCTGAGAAAAAGAAGACTGTTAAGTTCTATGACAAGAAGTTGCCAATGTTCGATTATTTTGGTATTGATAAACAAATTAAATCGACTTTTGGTAAAACGGTGACGTTTAAGAATGGGGCTTACCTTATTATTGAACATACCGAAGCTTTCCATGTAATTGATGTGAATAGCGGAAATCGAGCAAAGGTTGGAAACGACCAAGAGGCTAATGCGCTCGATGTCAACCTGTCGGCTTGCGAAGAAATTGCACGGCAGTTACGTTTGAGGGACATGGGCGGAATTATCGTTATCGATTTTATCGATATGCACGATGTTGAAAACCGCCTGAAAGTTTATCAAAAAATGAAAGAGGTTATGGCTGTCGACCGAACCAAGCATCACA
>CAZRXT010000009.1:0-7361 GCA_964604035.1 uncultured Prolixibacteraceae bacterium
TGACATATTACTTTACTCCTCCTATTCGTTTTGGTTCAGCTTCAGATATCTTTTGAGGATAAACCTCCTGAACTATTTTCTGATCAGCTTCAGATAGTTTTGCATAAGTCTTACCAAATTTTTCAGTGGCAAAATCTTCACGCAATTCATTAACCGCAGCAACTAACTCGTTTTGAACTTTAATATATGTCCCATAAGTAGTTCCAACGTCGTTTCGTAATGAAATAACCGCATTTTTGCTGATTACCTCCATATTTCCTATCACATCAAAAGAGCGAACTTCTTTCTCAGGTAAATTGGCTGAATTAGCAGGGTTAGTCAAAAAAACTTTAGTTTTTTCTTTCAAATCTTCAACTCTGCAAAGTTCACCTTCAACCATAAGCCTGTTTTCGCGGTCAACAAGAACAACGAAAACATTTCGTTCTTTCACTGGTGGAGCATCGCTATCATCAATCGTCGAAGGGTCTACCCATTGTGGTAATCGTCTTTCCAACCCTTTATCTGTATCCATAGACGTAGAAGTTAAAAAGAAAATCAACAGCAAGAAGGCGATATCGGCCAACGATGACGATGGTATTTCGGGTACTTTTCTAGCTTTTTTGGCCATATTACTCACTAATTTTTAGATGTTAAAACATCAAGAGCGTTTAAATATCTTTGCTACACTAAAGCCAACAACCAAAAAAGCAGCAATTGAAGCTAGTATGTAAGTAGTAATAAGCCCAGTACTAACCCATCTCGAAATTGATGGAGTTAACGATCCGTCAGCTACAAATTTTTCTACTCCAAAAAACTGAGGTATGTCAGCTGGTGAAAGAACGTAAGCTATGATAATAATAAGTGCAAAAGCGCCTAAAATACCTAAAGAACTCAGTGCTTGTTTTTTGTCAGAGAACATTCCTTTTACTGCATAAAACAATGCAATAGCAGCTCCTGTTATGGTAAGAATTTCTGTCCAATAGATGCCAAGAGAAATTAATTTCTCTGCCTTTGCTCCCGGATTTACTTGATTTTCAATTGATGTAAGCAAAAGGATAAAATATACAATTGAAATACCAAATAAAACCCAGAGTATTATCTTGGGTAATTTTGTACCTTTCTCCATGTCTTAAATTATTTCTTTTGATTGTATTTAACAATCATGTCAAGTAACGAGATAGATGATTCTTCCATGTCACCTAAAATGCTATCCATTTTAGCTAAACAATAGTTGTAAAACACCTGAAGGATCATTGCAACAACAAGCCCGAATACGGTAGTAATCAAGGCAACTTTAATACCAGCAGCAACAACTGTTGGACTAATATCTCCTGCAACTTCAATAGCATCAAAAGCGCCGATCATACCAATTACTGTTCCCAAGAAACCGAGCATAGGGCCTAAGGCAATGAAAAGACCTACCCAGCTTAAGTTTCTTTCTAATAAACCAGCTTGAACACCACCATAAGAAATAATTGATTTTTCAATTACTTCAACGCCTTCAGCATGGCGGTCGAGACCTTGATAGAAGATA
Source organism: uncultured Prolixibacteraceae bacterium (assembly GCA_964604035.1). Classification (GTDB taxonomy): domain Bacteria; phylum Bacteroidota; class Bacteroidia; order Bacteroidales; family Prolixibacteraceae; genus CAYMTR01. The sequence continues at coordinate 1,514 of CAZRXT010000009.1, forward strand.
CTAGCAACAGGACCTCTTGTGTTGCGACAAACATCTTTAGCTGCTTCAAATCCACCGTTGTTAAGAGCAGTCTCAACATCGTTCAACAATTTTTTTGTGTTTGTTGTGGCAAGATTTAAGTAAATAACACGTTCGATAGCAAGAGCTAAACCAAGAATAAGACAAACCAAAACTGATGTCATGAAGCCTGGTCCACCTTCAATAAACTTTTGTTTCAATGCACTGTGAAGTGATTGACCTTGTTCTGCTGCTTTTGCAGCTTCTTCGATCTTGTCGGTTGCCATATCTGCAACAGGTGCAGCAGCAGGTGCTACTTGTTCGGTAGCAGGTGTTGAAGTGTCCTGTGCTTGAACACTAACCGATGATCCTAAAACGAACACCGAAAGAACAGCTATTAATGCAAATAATTTTTTCATAATGCTTTTAAAATTTATTCAACAATTATTCTTATTATTTATTTTTATTAAACATTTCAATTTTCTGTGCGGAGAGAGGGGGATTCGAACCCCCGGTTCCGTTTTGCAGAACACACGCTTTCCAGGCGTGCCAGATAAGCCACTCCTGCATCTCTCCAAATACTCAAACATTAATGCAAGAGTTAATTACCAATATTTGCTTGAACTGTGCGATTAAGCCTACAATACTGCCTAAACCGCATACCTTTCTCTTTAAAATTTTGAGGGGTGAAAATTACTAAAAAAAATATTCAATAAGCAATACTAAAAAGTTATTTCACCTTTCAAATTTGACTTTAATTGTTTTTTTATCTCTTCGGTGCTTAAATCCTGTCCTAATAAGTGCATTAATTTGGTTACTGCTGCTTCTGTTGTCATGTCAAAGCCACTTATTACACCCGCTTCCAGCAAATATAAACTCGTTTCGTATAATCCCATTGCAACTTTTCCTCCTGCACATTGACTAATATTTAAAATGACAATGCCCTTTTCTACCGTTTTTCGTAAGCAATTTGTAAACCAAGGGAAGATTGGAACATTACCACTCCCAAACGATTCTAAAACTATTCCCTTTAGATCTTCGATAGACGTAATTGCTTCGAAAATTGATCGGTTCATGCCCGGAAATATTTTCAGAATAACAACTCTTGTGTCTAATTTACAATTGATTGAAAACTTTCTTAGAGATACTGGGCGCCTTATCGAACTCTCAAAATATGATATGTCGATTCCGGCTTTTGCCAGAGGAGGGTAATTTTTGGAGTCGAATGCTTTGAACTGTTGGGCGTCAATTTTTGAAGTTCTGTTTCCACGGAAAAGCATAGAGTTGAAATATATACAAACTTCGGGAACAATAGCTTTGCCGTTTTTCTTTGCTGCTGCAATTTCGATTGCAGTCAGTAAATTCTCTTTCCCGTCTGTTCTAAGCGTTCCTATTGGAAGTTGTGCCCCTGTAAATACAACTGGTTTTCCCAAATTTTCAAGCATGAAACTAAGTGCTGATGCAGAATACGACATAGTATCGGTGCCATGAAGTACAACAAACCCATCGAATTTTGAGTAGTTTTCAAAAATGATTTGGGCCAGTTTATACCATAAATCGGGTGTGATATTTGATGAGTCAATTACCGGCTCAATAGTTATAGATGAAATCTCGTATCCAAATTTTAAAAGTTGGGGTATTTCATCGTAAAGTTGGTCGAACTTTACTGGCGAAAGCGATCCATCTTCTGGTCGCTGAACCATTCCGATAGTTCCTCCAGTATAGATAATTAAGATTGAAGTGGACTCCATTGTCATTAAGCTTTAAAGATCTGAGATGCATCTATTTCTTGCGCCCAAGCAAACTGTTGCTTTTTTGGCTCAGAAACACATTCAAAATTAGATCATTTAAAGTATTATATGGTATTGAATTCCCTTCGAATTAATATAAATTGAAAAGTTTTTGTGCGCTTTCAGTTGTTATTCGGGCAACGTCTTCTTCGGAAATCGAAAATACTTCGGCTACCTTTTGTAGTATATTTACAATATAACTACTTTCATTTCTTTTCCCTCGGAAAGGGACGGGTGAGAGGTATGGAGAATCTGTTTCTAATACTATATCGGTAGGCTTGAGGGTTGAAATTACATCAGCTACGCCTGAGTTCTTATACGTTATTGTGCCTCCAATGCCAATTTTGAAACCTAAAGAGATAACCTCTTTGGCTTGTTCTAAGTTTCCCGAGAAGCAATGAAAAACCCCTTTCATGCCATTGTGATATTCTTTTTTTATGTTCTCAAGAACAACGTCAAATGAGTCTCTTACATGAATAGCAACAGGCAGGTTAAGTTCTTTGGCCATTTTTAATTGTCGACAAAACACATACTCTTGTTCTTCCCTAAACGTTTTATCCCAATATAAATCGATGCCAATTTCACCAATCGCAACAAATTTTCTTTTCGAGAGCCAGAATTCAAAAACCTCGAGCTCTTGCTCAAAATCTTCCTTAACCGATGTTGGGTGGATTCCCATCATTGGAAAACATACAGAGGGGTATTGATCAACAAGGTCGATCATCATTTTTATTGATGAACTGTCGATGTTGGGCAACAGAATTTTCTCTACGCCATTTCCCAATGCACGCTTAATAATTTCATCAGTTTCACCTCTGAATTCTTCAGAATAGATGTGCGAATGTGTATCTATTAGCATATTAAAATTTTGACAAAAGTATTAATTCAGAAGAGGTGTGAGATGAATCGCATTGAAAGAAATCATTATCTTTTCGTAAACTTAAGACATAACGAGTTGATATGCGATTATTAAGTTGAATAGTTTGAAAATTGCTTGCCAATAGGCGTCATTACTTAAAAATAATCGATAACTTGCCCTGAGTTATTTTATATTAGTATTTCTAATGGGTTTCCCTTTAAGAACAGAGATTAAAATTGAAAAGTCAAACCTTTGCGTTGACTATAATACCCCGATGCTTTTCGTCGGGTCTTGTTTTTCCGATAATGTTGGAGGAATACTCAGTAGATTGAAATTCCCTGTAATGTCAAATCCTTTTGGGGTACTTTACAACCCCATATCAATCTCTAATTCTATTGATCTTGCAATAAATAAATCTGATATTGTTGAAGAGGATCTGATTTTTCAAAATAATCTTTGGCATTCGTTCAGTTTTCATGGTTCGTTTTCTAATATTGATAAAAACACAGTTGTTAGAAATTGCAACGACTCGATTCTGAAAGCCCACGATTTTATGAAAAATGCTCAATGTCTTTTTGTTACCTTTGGGACGGCATGGGTTTTTGAATCGATCGAAACCAAACAAATTGTTTCCAACTGCCATAAGTTGCCTTCGCGTCAATTCAAGCGTTTTCGTTTAACTGTGGAAGAAATTGTGTCGGAATGGAAAGGATTGATTGCAAGAATTCAAGAGTTTAACCCAGCATTGAAAATAATTTTCACTGTCAGCCCTGTCAGGCATTTTAAGGATGGGGCTCATGAAAATCAACTGAGTAAATCAACTTTACTGCTTGCTGTTGATGAGATTATTAAATCGTGTCCTGTAAATCAGATCGAATATTTTCCTGCTTATGAGATTGTTAACGACGAACTTCGAGATTATCGGTTTTATGCCAACGATATGGTTCACATTTCAGAGACTGGAATTCGGTTCATTTTCGAACGTTTCAAAGAAAGCTATTTAACGTCTCCGGCACTTGCGATTTTAAGTGAAATTGATGACATTGTTACAGCAAAAGAGCATCGTATTCTCTCTGAAGATGTTGTGTCTATCCGAAAATTTGGTGCATCAATGCTAAAGAAAATAGAAAAGCTAAACAATATTTATCCACACATAAATTTTAAACCTGAATTTGAATATTTCAAGAATCTTGAAGGTATTGAATGAGGTTTTTTATAATTTAAAGGCGTTTAATCCAAATATAAATTTCGAATGAGCTATTTAAAATTCGACAAGCAACAACTCGTAAACTTAGAATATTCTTTATTGAGAGAAATTTTGCAGGCTAACCATGCTGGTTCCTATAGTTGCACCACTCTATCGGGCTGCAATACACGGAAATACCATGGTTTGCTGATTTGTCCAAATGAATCACTCGACGGGGGCAAGCATGTGTTGCTATCTTCGCTCGATGCAACAATTATTCAGCATGGCGCCGAATTCAATTTGGGAATACATAAGTATCAAGGCGAGCAATATGAGCCTAAAGGCCATAAATACATCCGCGATTTTGAGTATGAAATTGTTCCAACCACTATTTACCGAGTTGGCGGTGTAATATTTAAGCAGGAAATACTTCTTGTTGAAGATTCAGAACAGGTCTTGGTTCGGTATACTCTTGTTGAAGCTCACTCTCCAACAACGCTGAGACTTAAGCCATTTCTTGCTTTTCGGAATGTCCATTCACTGAGTCATTCAAATTTGTATGCCAACACAAAATATCAGTTAGCTGAAAATGGAATTAAAATAAATCTTTACGAAGGATACCCTTCATTAAGCATGCAGCTGTCGAAAAAGGCTGAATATGTTGCAAACCCTGATTGGTACTACAACATTGAGTACATGAAAGATAAAACCAGAGGGTATGAGTACCTTGAAGACTTATACATTCCTGGTTATTTCGAATTTGAGATTAAAAAAGGAGAGAGTGTCATCTTTTCTGCATCAACAGAAGAAGTTATGTCTGCTGATTTAAAAAAGAAATTTGCTTCTGAATTAGAAAACAGAACTCCCCGAAACAGTTTCTTTAACTGTTTACAAAATTCGGCATGGCAATTTGTTGTCGATAAACCTTCAGTCACAGATATTCAGGCCGGATATCCCTGGTACATGGGAAGAGTAAACCAAACATTTGTTGCTTTACCTGGACTTTCATCAGCATTTAATGATTCTGCTCTGATTTCGAAGATTATCGACACAAATGTTTCAAGGCTTCACAACGGGCTTTTCCCTAAGAAATGGGGGAGGTTTGGATCGGACTACGATTCAGCTGATGCACCACTTTGGTTCTTTTGGGCAATAGAAAAGCTGGTAGAAGAGCTGGGTGGCCGCAAGCTTGTATGGAAAAAATATAAAGATGTAATTATTCAGATACTCGGAGCTTATCGAAAAGGAACAGACTTTAATATTAAGATGCTTGAGAATGGCTTGATAAGTGCTGATTGTACCGGAGTTGCCCTCACTTGGATGAATGCTTACATGGGAGGCAAACCTGTCACACCTCGATATGGCTGCCCGGTTGAAATAAATGCGCTTTGGTACAATGCTGTTTGTTTTGCACTTGAACTGGCAACCGAAGCAAACGATACCGCTTTTAAAAATGAATGGAAAGCTTTACCTCTGATCATTGGAAACTCCTTTAGGGATACATTCTGGAATGAAGAGAAGGGGTATCTTGCTGATTGTAGTTATAACGAACAGACCGATTGGTCGGTACGCCCAAATCAGGTAATAGCCACAGCCCTTAAATATTCACCTCTTACCAAAGAGATGAAGAAGTCAATATTGAGTGTTGCAAAGAAAGAATTGCTTACCCCAAGGGGCTTAAGAACACTTTCTCCACGAGATGAAAACTATCAAGGCTTTTACGAAGGTACCGAAGAACAGCGTGAACAGGCGGTTCATCAGGGAACAATTTTCCCATGGCTAATTGGATTTTTTATTGAAGGATATCTTTTAATCCATCAGCGAGGAGGACTTTCGTTTACGAAGTCAATTATGGAAGGTTTTGAAGAAGAGATGAACAATCATTGTATTGGTACTATCTCTGAACTATATAATGGAAATCCGCCTCACACAGGTAAGGGTGCCATTTCACAAGCTTGGAATATTGGTGAAATATTAAGAGCTTATCAATTAATCGATAACTATGAACAATAAGCC
>CAZRXT010000009.1:7461-20197 GCA_964604035.1 uncultured Prolixibacteraceae bacterium
TATTGGTGAAATATTAAGAGCTTATCAATTAATCGATAACTATGAACAATAAGCCAGATTGCATGAAAGTATTAATGTTTGGATGGGAATTTCCGCCCCACATTTCAGGCGGATTAGGTACTGCCTGCTATGGGCTTACAAAAGGATTGGCTAATTTCGACGATATCGAGGTTACTTTTGTTGTTCCAAAAGCTTATGGCGATGAAGACCAGAGCAGTATGAGGCTTATAGGCGCCGGAGATGTATCAATTACCCGAAAAAAAGTCTCCTTCGAAGATTTTCAACAGAAAATTGATTACTACGAAGTTGATTCAGCAATAGTTCCGTATACCGATCCTGAAGAATTTTGGAAATTAACGAGTTCAAAACATTCGAGTCGTACCCAATTTATTGAGACCGACGATTTTGGAAGATTGAAATTTTCGGGAAAATACGGGAACGATCTTATTGACGAAATATACAGATATGCCCTTGTTGCAGAAACAATTGCAAAAGAAAACGATTTTGATATTATTCATGCCCACGATTGGCTTGCCTACCCCGCGGGTATTGCAGCAAAACGAGTTTCGGGTAAACCGCTGGTGATTCATGTTCATGCAACCGATTTCGACCGAAGTGGTGGCAGCGTTAATCCGAAAGTGTATTCGATGGAGCGCGAAGGAATGGAGATTGCCGATAAGATCATAACTGTTAGTAACTTGACGAAGCAAATAGTTATAGACAAATATGGAATCGATCCTCGTAAAGTTGAAACTGTTTACAATGCCGTTGAACCTGTAAATTTTGAAAGTAAGAAAGCCCTCAAAAGAGGAATGGATGATAAAATCGTCACGTTCTTAGGGCGGATTACTATGCAAAAGGGCCCCGAATATTTTATTGAAGCTGCATATAAGGTTCTGAAAAGAACTAAAAATGTCCGTTTTGTAATGGCAGGTAGTGGCGATATGATGAACGCTATGATTAGGCGTGCTGCTGAATTGAAAATTACCGACCACTTTTATTTTACCGGATTTCTTCGGGGCGACGATGTTTTTCACATGTTCAAAATGAGCGATGTTTACGTAATGCCATCTGTCTCTGAACCATTTGGAATATCACCGCTCGAAGCTATGCAGTCTGATGTGCCTGTTATTATCTCAAAGCAATCGGGTGTTGCCGAGATACTTACTCATGCTATAAAAATCGACTTTTGGGATATTAACGCAATGGCCGATGCAATTTATGCTCTTGTAAAATACCCTGCCCTTTCGTCCGAATTTAAAAAACATGGACGTACCGAGGTCGACAGCCTCCAATGGAAAAACTCGGCAAAGCATGTGCGCGATGTTTACTTTGACACTGTTGAAAAATTTGAAAAAGCTTGACCTGCATTTGTTTCGCAGAAAAAGAAACTAAACTTGATTAAACCATTTGTAAAAACTTATAAAGATATAACTGATGAAGACGATTTGCTTATACTTTCAGGTTCATCAACCTTTCAGATACCGTAGGTATCGTTTTTTCGACATAGGAAATGATCATTACTACTACGATGATTATGCAAACGAGACGATACTTCAGAAAGTTGCCCAGCAGTGCTATCTGCCCGCAAATAAAATCCTACTTGAGGCGATAAAGAAACATAAGGGAAAGTTCAAACTTGCATTCTCGCTTTCGGGCATTGCAATAGAGCAATTCGAACTATATGCCCCCGAAGTAATTAACTCATTTAAAGAGCTAGCACAAACAGGTTGTGTCGAATTTTTATCCGAAACATATTCGCATTCTTTAGTGTCGTTAAAAAGCAAGGAACTTTTCAGCGAGCAAATCAAAAAGCACGACGATCTTATTGAAAAGCACTTTGGAAAGCGTCCTACAATTTTTCGAAATACCGAGCTTATATATTCCGACGAAATTGGGAACACAATTTCCGAAATGGGGTTTAATGGTATGCTTACCGAAGGTGCAAAACATATTCTCGGCTGGAAGAGTCCTAACTTTGTTTACACCAATGTGATAAACCCACGTCTGAAAGTACTGATGCGCAATTTTAAACTCAGCGACGACATCTCTTTTCGATTCTCAAATCGGACTTGGTCTGAGTGGCCACTGACGACTGAGAAATTTGCAAGTTGGATTCTAAATGCTGATCAAAACGAAGATGTTTACAATATTTTCATGGACTATGAAACTTTTGGCGAGCATCAAAAATCGTCAACAGGAATTATGAGTTTCTTGCAGGAATTGCCGAATGCAATACTTAAAACAAAGAGCCTTCAGTTTGGAACTCCATCCGAAATTATTGAAAAAATTCAACCGGTTTCGCCAGTTCATGTTCTTCATCCAATTTCGTGGGCCGATGAAGAACGAGATTTGTCGGCTTGGCTTGGCAACGACCTTCAGGAAGAGGCATTTAATAAATTGTATTCGCTTCAAGCCCGTGTCGAAAAATGTAACGACACTGAGATCTTGAGAGATTGGCAATATCTTCAGATAAGCGACCACTTCTATTACATGTGTACGAAGTTCTTTTCCGATGGCGAAGTTCATAAATACTTCAATCCATATGAATCTCCTTATGAGGCATTTATGAATTACATGAATGTGCTTAGCGATTTTTCACTACGACTCGATAGCATAGTTCCAGAAGACGAAACTGCCGAAAAAATATCATCGCTCAAGAAAACGATCGACGAAAAGGATGCGAAAATTAAAACTCTGGAGAAAGAACTCAAGAAACTTTGTTCAAAGAAGAAAGCTGATGTTGTTCCGGATGATGCCGAAAAACAATCAAAGAAAAAAGTTAAGAAATTGACAACGTAAAATCTATTTGAAATTTTGAGCCTTCATAACTATTTAATACTTAGAATTAAAAAATAAATGTTCTTTTTGCCATATTGGTTGATCTGTTATCGGGTAAGCAGAAAAGTAGCTTTACTATAAGTGATGGCGATAACCTCAATTAAAATATAGGTTGAAAGATTTTTTGATAGCAACTTGATTTTGGTAAATAAACAGAAAATCAAAGATTTATGGATGTCTTTGTAATTACAAAGGCACAGAAAAGTTAAATCGGGAATTTGAACTGTTAGATTTTAACCTTAGTCAATGACTTAATAGCAATAGGATAGATGAAAGAAAAAGTAAGATTTATTGAAAGGCACTTCGAAGAAAGTCCAAACTGGAAAATGTTGATTGTAGAATCGAATTTACCACAGAGTTTGGTCCCTCTGAAAGAAATATCAAAAAACCTTTGGTGGGCTTGGAATACTAAAGCCCGTGAGCTATTTGAATACATTGATGCTGAAATTTGGGAACAATCGGCGCACAATCCTATTGTTCTTTTAGGAGAAGTAAGCTATAGCCGGTTTCTTGAACTTGAAAAAGATGAGGAGTTTAAGTATAAGCTCGATTGGGTTTATACCGATCTGAAAAAATATCTCGCTGAAAGAGCCAATCCAAACGGAAATAAAATCGCGTACTTCAGTATGGAGTATGGTATTCACGATAGTCTTAAGATCTTTTCAGGCGGCTTAGGTATTTTAGCCGGCGATTATCTGAAAGAAGCCAGCGACTCTAAGGTTAATATGGTGGCTGTTGGCTTGTTGTATCGCTATGGATATTTTAAACAAACCCTGAATAACAACGGCGAGCAGATTGCAAACTATGAAGCCGAAGAGTTTTCTAAAATACCTGTTCAACCTGTAATGGTCGACAATAAATGGTTGTCGGTTCATGTTGATTATCCTGGGCGAAGACTGAAAGCTAAAGTTTGGCAGGTTGATGTTGGAAGCGTAAAACTTTACCTTCTCGATGCCGATTCTCCCGATAATTCAGAAGAAGATCGTTTTGTGACCCATCATTTATATGGTGGCAACAATGAAAATAGGTTGAAACAAGAAATACTTCTTGGTTTTGGTGGAATTAGAGTGTTGAAAGCGTTGGGCTTAGATGCCGATGTTTATCATTGCAATGAAGGACATGCAGCGTTCATTAACCTCGAACGAATGACTCACCTTATTAGCGACGAAAACCTGTCGTTCAACGAAGCAAAAGAGGTAGTTAGGGCTTCAACTCTTTTTACAACGCATACTCCTGTGCCTGCTGGTCACGATGAGTTTCATGTCGATATTTTCAAAACTTACTTTAATCAATTTCCTGAGAGAATTCAATTGTCATGGGATGAGTTCGTTGGTTTAGGAAAAGCTTTCCAGAGCGAAGATCATTTCAATATGAGTTATCTCGCAGCAAACTTCTCTCAGAATATTAACGGAGTAAGCAAATTGCACGGCGATGTTAGTAAAGAACTGATGAAAGACCTTTATCCAGGCTATCTTCCTGAAGAACTTCATATTGGCTATGTTACTAACGGCGTTCACTATTCAACCTGGGCAGCTACCGAATGGAAAGAGCTTCACAAAAAGTACTTTGGTCGCGACTTTCCTGAAACTCAAAGCGATTTCAATATTTGGCAAAAAATACAAGATGTGCCCGACGAAGAAATTGCTGGAGTAAAGCAAAAGTTAAAAATTAAGTTGGTTGAATATATCAAACAACGTTATGCCGATAACTGGATTACTCGCAACGAAAATCCAAAATTAATCACAGAATCGCTTAATCAGTTCAATCCGAATGCATTAACCATAGGTTTCGCCCGCCGGTTTGCAACTTACAAAAGAGCTTATCTTTTGTTCAAGAATCTCGACAGGCTTAATGCTATTGTCAACCATCCAGAGCACCCTGTTCAATTTATTTTTGCAGGAAAAGCTCACCCTGCCGATAAAGGTGGACAGGATTTGATCAAGTACATTGTCGAAACTTCTAAGCGGCCCGAGTTTATTGGAAAGATCATGTTTATTCAAAATTACGACATGAACCTTGCCAAAATGATGCTTCAGGGTGTTGATGTTTGGATGAATACACCAACTAGGCCTCTCGAAGCTTCGGGAACTAGTGGCGAAAAGGGTGTAATGAACGGAACTATCCACTTCTCAGTCCTCGACGGATGGTGGGTTGAAGGATATAAACCTGAAGCTGGATGGTGCCTTCCTCTTGAGCAATCTTTTGATGTTCCTGAGTTCCAGGATGAACTTGATGCCGACACAATTTATCATATCCTTGAGAAAGAAATTGTTCCAACGTATTATAAACACAACAAAAACGGAGTTTCCGAAAGCTGGGTTTCGTACGTAAAAAATACAATTTCCGATGTGGCGCCTCATTTTACTATGCGCCGCCAGTTGAACGACTATATCAATAAATTTTATAACTCGCAAGCCGATCGTTATCGGTTATTAAAAGCCGACAACTATAAAATTGCCTGCGAAATATCTGATTGGAAAGGCCATGTTGCTGCCAAATGGGATGGAGTTGTGTTAGTAAAAGCTTCTGTTGTTCATGGTATTAACCATACTTACAAAATTGGCGAAACTCATCCGGCAATAGTGACACTCGATTTGAACGGCTTATCGCCCGAAGAAGTTGGGGTTGAAATTGTGATCACAGAAAAGATTGAAGACAAAGACACTTTTGTTGAAAAACACGAATTTGTAGTTGAAAGCAACGAAGGTAATATTTGTACCTACAAGCTTGATCTAACAATCATGAATCCTGGAAACTATAATTATGGAATACGAGTTTTCCCAAAGAATCCTCTTCTTCCTCACAGGTTCGATTTCAAATATTTACACTGGATTTAAAGTCTTTTTCAAGAATAAAAATAGGGTGAATCAATTTTGGTTCACCCTATTTTTTTACAGTTTGCAGGAGCTTTATATCGTTAGAACCGTATATTAATTCCTAACAAGAAGTTTGTTCCAGCTTGTGGAAAGTAACCGTCCATTGCCCAACGCTGTCCATCGTAAATGTATGAGTAAATCCACGCATTGGTTTCATATTCTTCGTTTAAAATGTTATTAACTAATAGGTTGATCTGAATTTCATCAACAAGTATTTGTTTTACTGAATAGCTAATTTTGATGTTATTTACTAAATAAGCATCTAACTTCCGGCCTTCATTTGAACTGTTGTCGATAAACTGATCGCCAATATATTGCGACATTAAACTCAGTTTTAAATCAGAAATTGGTTCATAGCAAATTGTACTGTTTGCTACAATTGTTGGGGCGAAGGCAATATCTGTAGTTCCAAGTTCAAACGATTCTTGCGCTCCAGTGTCCCAACTATATACATGCTCGGTAAAGTTTAAAATCTTGTTTTGACTGAAAGTAGCATTTACGTCCCATGTTAGGTTTGGTAATACTTTTACGCCTGCAATAATCTCAATACCTGCACGGTAACTGTCTTTAACATTGGTCATAATTGCCGAGCCAACATCGTTAATTTCACCTGTCAGAATCAACTGATTATTATACGACATGAAGTAGAGGTTTGCCCCAACTGAGAGTTTTGGTGAAGTATAAGAGTATCCACCTTCAAAATCATTGAGAGTCTCAAAGGTTGGTAGACTGCCGGCAGGATCGGCATCGGTAAAGTTGCTGCGGCTTGGTTCGCGATGCCCAACTGCCCACGAGAGATATGCCTTCGAGTTTTCGGTTGGCTGGTAAAAAACACCAAGTTTAGGGTTCACAAAATCGAAGTTGTGATCTTGTGCAATGTCGCGCAAATCATCGTCTGTTCCTTCAATCGAATGGAGAATGTTACGATATTGAATATCAGCATACAAGTTCAGGAAGTCGGTAAGAGCATAGTTGTATTTTGCGTACACATTGAAATCGGTTTTAATCCCTTTGTTGCGGTACCATTCGTGTCCTTTTTCAGCAGTACCCGAATATTCGGCCCAGATAATCTCGCCGAAATGATTGCCAATGTATTTATTCCATCCTGCACCAAGTGTGAAATCAGACTTATTGTTCAGATAATTAAGAGAGAAAGTTCCTCCAAAGAAATCATTATCGAGCCATTTTTGCCTTATTAAATTGGTCGATTTAATAGTATCGTGCTCGGTAATAACGTTTGGAAGTCCATACTTTTTGAATTTATCATCCTCGTTGTACTGTTCGTAAAAACCTTTTCCCTTAGTGTAATGCAGGGCTGAATTTAAGTTGAAATTTTCGCCAAACTTCTGATTGAAAAGTAATTGATAATGATCTTGTTGATAATCGTCGACCTGATTTTCATACGTATATAAATTATAGGTACGCGAGTCGGAAGCCAGCATCTCGGCAGTTTGTTTTGATGAATAGAGCCAATGGTCTTCGTAGCGTTTCATTCCTTCAATATCGTTGTTTAATCTTACTGATGGAACGCCATTCCATGCCTGATAAGTTACCTCCTTACCCGAGAAAATGTTGAGTTTCAATATTGAATTATCGGCATAGTAACCTCCCGAAATGAAGAACGATTTGAGGTTAGACGAAGCCCTGTCGATAAACCCGTCGGAGGTGATTTTTGACAGGCGGGCATCGAAACTGTAATGGTTTTTAATTAACCCGGTTCCGACACTTACGGTGTTTTTCAATGTGTTGAACGATCCTGCAGCCCCATTGTATTCGGCATAAGCATCTTTGCGGAGTGCATTGGTTTGCATGTTGATGGTCGCCCCAAAAGCAGCAGCGCCTTGTGTTGATGTTCCAACACCACGTTGAATCTGGATGTTTTCTACTGAAGAAGAAAAATCGGGAAGATCGACCCAATACACATCGTGCGATTCGGCTTCGTTGAATGGTATTCCGTTGATAGTAACATTAATACGAGTAGCATCGGTGCCTCGAATTCGGAATCCTGTATAGCCAACACCAGCTCCTGCATCAGAGGTTGACACAAACGAAGGAGACGAACTTAACAAATAAGGAACATCTTGCCCTAGGTTACGTGCTTTGATTTCGGCTTTTGTTATTTCGGTTGTGGCAACAGGGGTTTTTTGCCCGGCACGTGTTGAATAAACAAAAACTTCCTCGGTTAGTACTACATCTTTTGGAAGTTCAATTTGAAGGAAAACATCTTTTTCGATGGTTACATTTTTGGTAACAGATTGATAGCCAATAAAAGAAAATTTAATCTGATAAGAGTTCTTTTTGAACCCTTCAAGCACAAACTCTCCATTTTTGTCGGTCACTGTTCCAATAGATGTGCCTTCGATAACAACACTTGTGCCAGGTAATGATTCTTTTTCGGGCGAAACAACCCGGCCACTGATTTTATACTGAGCAGATAGTCCGACAGACGATAATAGCATCAGCATAGAAAGTAAAAATCTCATTTCGAATAATTTAATGGTTAAACAATTAACCAATGAGGCAGGAATTTTAATCCTGATAACACCTTCCCTTCGCCGGTACTAACCGAATCAGGTTCAGAGGGTATGATCTCAGCCCGTTATTTAAGTGGGCACCCCATTGTGTGATAAAATCGTGGCAAATGTAAGTCATTTACTTTCTGATTTCAAAAAGAAAATGTGCAATAAGACTGTTTATTGCAAAGAATTAACTTCGTTGAGTTCTTTGAGTGTAGCTTTGAGCTGCTCTAAATAGCGTCCGTACAAACGTTTAAAAAACAGATTGAAAAGGAAGTAATAAACTGCGATAAAGGCTCCTAATATTAAAAGAAATGCCGAGGCTATTAGAAGCCATTTAAAAATTGAGATTGCGCCAAAGTTTAATCCCGGATCGGCACTTTGCATTTTAATACCGCTAACAAAACCAACACTGAAGTTTATAGATACGAAAAGCAGAATTATGGCTAAGATTATGTAGAACATTGTTTTGTACGAGTTCAATGTTTTAATAAGCATTGTTAGTTTGCTATTAAGGTTTATTGAGCTGTAATTCTGCTTTTCAATTTTATTATACCTCAACCAAAAGAGAATAGCTGAAGCAAACACTAATATGTAACTGCCTATTTCGCAAATGTATAACCAAAAAAGAAGTTTGTCGGAAATTAACGAATCTTTGACATAATTGTCGAGTAAAGGCGAAAGAGCAAATTCGAATATGGCACCAAAACATACCCAGGCCAAAATAATTATAATCCCAACACGAATATTGCGGCCAATTTTTTCGGCAATATCAAGAGTGCGTTTTTTAAGTAAGTCCTGGATATCTTCCTCGCTGAATTGAAGTTTCTTTTCATTTTCAGAAGAAATTTTGTTCCATGTCGATTTCAATTTATCGAGATCCATTAATCTTCCCCCATTAATTTTTTCAGTTTCCCTTTGATCCTGTTCATCTTAACCCGAACATAATTCTGAGTAATTCCAATAATTTCTGCAATTTCCTCGTAATGTTTATCTTCCAGATAAAGTAAAATAATTGACTTTTCGATGCCTGTAAGTTTCGCAATAGCTGAGTGCAATAGTTTGACCTGATCGTCGAATGTTTCGTCGTAACGATCGTCTTCAATTTGCGGCAGGTTATTGTCGTACTGGTTTTTATCTGGCCTGCGTTTATTTTTCTTGAAATGTGTTATGGCAGTATTTAACGATACCCGGTACATCCAGGTCGAAACTTTCGATTCATTCCTGAACGTTGGGTAAGAACGCCAAAGTTGTGCCACAATTTCCTGAAACAAATCTTCACGATCCTCAGATGTGTCGCAATAAATGCTACACACTTTATGAATAATTCCCTGATTACTCGTTACGATATTAAGAAATGCTTCTTTCACAATTCTTGCTAATAAGTCTTTCGCTTTTCTAAAATATTACAGGCTTAATGCATTTTGAGTTGATTAATTTCCATTGTAGTTAAGAAACGCCATTTTCCTCGAGGTAGGTTTTTCTTTGTTAAACCAGCAAAAAGAACACGGTCGAGCTTTTCAACTTCATAGCCAAGATGACTGAATATGCGGCGAACGATGCGGTTTTTCCCTGAGTGGATCTCGATTCCCACTTCACGTTTGTCTTCCTCATTTACGTAGTTGATTGAATCGGCTGCAATAAAACCATCTTCCAGTTCAATTCCTTTTGCAATTTCAAGCAAGTCGTTCTTTGTGAGCGGTTTGTCTAAATGTGCGTGGTATATTTTTTTGCGCGTATAACTTGGGTGGGTTAACCGTTTAGCCAAATCGCCATCGTTGGTAAACAGGAGCAAGCCGGTTGTATCTTTATCGAGCCTTCCAACAGGATAAATTCTTTCAGAACAAGCATTTTCAACAAGGTTCATTACGGTTTTCCGTTCCTGTGGGTCGTCGGTTGTTGAAACAAATCCTTTAGGCTTATTCAGAAGTAAGTAAACCTTACGCTCGGGGTTCAACTGTTCGCCGTTGAATCTAACATCGTCGTTAGTGGTGACTTTAACGCCAAGTTCGGATACAATTTTGCCGTTAACGGTTACGCATCCCGACTGAATAAAGGTGTCGGCTTCGCGGCGTGAACATACGCCAGAGTTTGCAAGAAAACGGTTAAGCCTAATTTTCTCGTCGAGCTTATATCCTTTTTTCTGAACAGTATCTGCTGATAAAATGTTCCGTTCAGGGCGTTTCGATGGCCCAATATTTCGAGCAACCCTTTTCTTCTCTGGGATTTCTTCGCTCAGCGGTTTTTTATCAAACTTTTCACTTCGTACAAATCTCTTTTCTGAACCTTCGGCTCTTACCGGTCTTTTTTCAACACGGTCACTACCAATATTTTTTTTCTCGAAACGATTTTCTTTTAAAGGTCTCTTTTCAAATTTATCATCTCCCGAAGATCTTTTTTCAGACCTCTCATCCCTACTCGGTTTTTTGTCGAACTTACCCGAATTGCCTGCTTTGGGCTCATTAACTCTCGATTTACCAACTCGTAATCCAGTTGATTTACGACCGTTTGTGCTGTTACTTCTCATTTTTGAAAATTTTGTGCAAAGTTCGCATTTTTTGTTAATGTTTTCGAATCGGTTCATTCAAAATAGAATAAACTTTTTCGACAACATATTTTATTCTGACATTGTTCTTGATTTTAGATTTCATTCTTCGATATCATTTTTCGTTAAAGTATATTTGAGTCGTTAAAACTATTTTTTTTTTTGAGTTTGGGTGAAGGAGAATATTCAGTCTAACTGAGAATGCTAAAATGAGAAGGTTAATTCGTCATATATTTCTGATAGCAAATATATTAGTTGCTTTTTTACTGCTATTTACCTATCTGATTTCAGATGTAAATCCAGGTAAATTTTGGATTCCTTCAATCCTTGGTTTAGTATATCCTTATGTGCTGGCCGTTAATTTTATTTTCGTCATTTTTTGGGTCACACTTCATTGGCAATATGCTCTTATTTCGTTGGGCTGCATATTGTTTGGGTTCAACACATTTTTCAACTATTTTCAGTTTTTTGGTCGGTCAACAAAATCCAAAGAAGGAATTACGGTGCTGAGTTACAATGTACACAACTTCTATTCTTATCTCGATAAGGGCAAAAAAAACAGGGCGATACTCGATTTTATCGCAGCTCAAAAGGCTGATATCATTTGCTTACAAGAAACAAAGCTCCAGAAGGAAGGCGTATTGAACCCTGTTAAGTTAAAGGCTTATTTTCCCGGTATTTTGCATTGCCAGCTGGCACATCAGAGCCAGTGGGGAGGGCCGGTAACTTTCACCAAATTTCCTATTTTGAACATGGGCGAAATTAGGTTTGATGGCACCGACAACCTTGTGATTTATACCGATTTGTTAATAAAGAAAGATACGGTAAGAGTTTACAACTGCCATTTACAATCTTATGGAATAGATGTGCGACAGTATTCGGTAATCGACACGCTTGGTTTTGAAGGGAAAAAAATTGATCAGATGAAGAAAATTGGCTCTAAACTGAAACATGGATTTAAGAGGCGCTCAACGCAAGTGGACAAGTTAGTTGACCATGTTTCGAAATGCCGATTCCCCGTGATTTTGTGTGGCGATTTTAACGATATTCCAATCTCGTATACCTATGGCGAGATCAGTTCGTTGCTTATCGATTCGTTTGTGGAATCGGGTAGGGGAGTTTCTTCAACTTATAGGGGAAAACTTCCGTCGTACCGGATCGATTACATTTTTCATTCCAAAGAGTTTAAGTCGTATAATTACAACTGCACCGATGTGAAGTTTTCGGATCACTTGCCAATCAAGACTTTTTTGAAGTGGAAAAAGTGATTTCTATTACTATAATCTCCATTTTACACCAACTAATCCCCCTAAAAGAATATTATGGATCTGCGATGAGTTGGGAAACAAACCAGCAATGCTATTGTCTAGCTTAAGGCTACCACTAAGTGAAAGTTTTTCATTTAATGGCACATTGATACCACCCCCAATGCTATAACCTAGGTCAATTTTAGAAATACTAAAACCTGAATTATTTATATTATAGCTTACAAAGGGTCCTATGTTGAGAAATAAGAATCTTTTGCATACTGAAAAAGAGTATAGAAACGGCATTGTTAAATAGTTAAAATTGAAATACCTCATTGATTCTCCTATTGATTCACCTGATGCATCAAAAAGTTCCATTTTATCTGTAACTCCCTTTCCATCATAATATATTCCCGACTTTAATGAAGAATTTTTGGATAATAAATACTCAAAATTTACTCCTCCAGTAAAACTGGTTCTTGATCCTACAAATAAATCAGGCACAGCTGAATAACTTAGTTGGATATCTCCTCCAACAATAATTCTTGAAAGAGAAGATTCTTGTCCAAATGAATTTAAGGCTAGAAAAATAATTGTAATTAGGCAAGTTATTCTCATTACGACGTAGTTTATAGTTTGTAAATCATTCTTTTTCTAGCAGAACCACAGCGTACGAAGAGATTCCTTCTTCGCGGCCAACAAATCCAAGTT
>CAZRXT010000010.1:0-2603 GCA_964604035.1 uncultured Prolixibacteraceae bacterium
GCTGAATTTGCCGACAAAATTGGTGTTCAACGCTCTAACGTATCACATGTTTTAAATGGACGTAATAATCCTGGATTCGGCTTTATACAAAAAGTTCTAGAATCCTTTCCTTCAATCAATTCAAGGTGGCTTATAACTGGTGAAGGTGACATGTATTTAAATAAAAAAGCAGTATCTGAAAGTTCACAACCTTCACTGTTTTCAACAACAATTGATATAAAACCAGAAGTGTCGCCAATAGATTTAAAGGAACCTTTAATCAACCATAAATCAATGATAAATAACAAAAATATTAGCTCTATTCCTGAAGTTTTACCTTCTGATAATTCAAAAAAAATAGTAAAAGTGTTAATATTTTATAGCGATCATACATTTGAAGATTTTCGGCCAGCTGAATAATAGTGCTATATTTGTTGCGAAAATCAATGAGAGATGAATAAAAAAGTTTGTGACTTAATAATTACAAAACATACCCAACTTAATTACAACAACTTCCAACTTGAACTTAAATGTTCTGAATTAATTGAAAATATTATACCAGGGCAGTTTATAAATGTACTTGTTAAGGATTCGGCCAATACTTTTCTTCGAAGACCATTTTCTATACACGATGTTGATTACGAAAAGAATACAATATCTATTTTGGTTAAAGAGGTTGGTGAAGGCACAGCTAAAATAAGTCATTCTAAAGTAGGAGATTCTCTGAATGTTGTGTTTCCTTTAGGAAATGGTTTTACAATACCAACTAGAGTTAATAAAGTTCTACTAATTGGAGGGGGTGTTGGTATTGCGCCTATGATGCATTTAAGCCGAGAGTTGAAGAAAAGCGGTACTGATGTTCATATACTACTTGGCGCAAAAACGAAACAAGATCACATATTAGTTGATGAGTTTTCTCAACAAGGTCATGTGCATATTACAACAGACGACGGTTCTTTAGGAACAAAAGGCTTTGTTGTTGATCATTCAATCTTAGACGGTGAGATAAAATTTGATTTTATATACTGTTGTGGTCCTGAAGTCATGATGCAATCTGTTGCAAAAAAAGCAAAGTCCTTGAATGTAGAGTGCGAAGTGTCATTGGAAAACATGATGGCTTGTGGCTTCGGCGTTTGCCTTTGCTGTGTAACCAAGACAAAAGAGGGGAATAAGTGTGTTTGTTCTGAAGGACCGGTTTTTAATATTAATGAACTCGAATGGCAGATTTAAGTGTAAAAATCCATAATCTGGAACTGAAAAATCCAGTTATGACAGCTTCTGGGACTTTTGGAAATGGTGTTGAATTCGATGATTTTATAAATGTTAATCATTTAGGCGGCATACTTTTAAAAGGAACAACCCTGAATATTCGTGAAGGTAACGATTACCCAAGAATGGCTGAAACTCCTTCGGGGATGCTAAATGCAGTAGGTCTTCAAAATAAAGGTGTTGACTACTTTATAAAAAACATCTATCCGATTGTTTCTCAATATAACACAAATGTTATTGTAAATGTAAATGGCTCTTCTGTTGATGAATATGTAGAGTTAACTAAACGAATAAATGAATTAGATAGGATTAGTGCTATTGAGTTGAATATTTCATGTCCTAATGTAAAGCATGGCGGTATGGCTTTTGGCACTAATTGTCTTATGGCAGAGCGTATTACATCAGAAGTTCGCAAAGTTTATAACAAGACTCTCATAGTTAAGCTGTCTCCCAATGTCACTGATATTACAGAAATAGCAAAAGCTGTTGTTGCTGGAGGTGCAGATAGTGTTTCGTTGGTGAATACTTTTCTTGGAATGGCTATTGATGCTGAAAAAAGAACACCAAAGCTTTCAACGATAACAGGAGGGTTATCAGGCCCAGCTATAAAACCTATTGCATTGCGTATGGTGTGGCAGGTTTCGAGGGCTGTAAATGTCCCTATCATCGGCTTAGGAGGAATTATGAATGCTACAGATGCTATTGAGTTTTTTCTGGCCGGAGCTTCTGCCATTCAAGTTGGTACTGCTAATTTTATTGATCCTCAAATTTCAATAAAAATTATTGAAGGCATCAACGATTATTTAGATCGGCATAACTTCAAGTCAATCAACGATATTATTGGCTGTTTACAAATGTGATTAATGTTATTTACAAATGTATTGCCAAAGAAATTTATTGAAGATTACTATTTTAACGTTAACACTCCTTCTAATAGTACAGTATCCATTTTATCAATGGAGTAAGAATAATGCGAATTTATTTGTTAAAAATTCCATTAAAAGATCCGTGATAGAATATCTTACAAAATTTGAACAATCAGAACAAATAGACATTGAAATAGAATCATTCAGACAACTATATGGTTTAAAGGGAGTTTCTATAGCAATTGTACACGATGGTAAACTTGTTTTTACAAAAGGGTATGGTTATGCCAATGAAGAAAATAAAATATTAGCATCATCTGATAATCTGTTTCGACTTGCCAGTGTTTCAAAGTTAATCACTAGCGTTGCAATAATGAAACTTATTGAAGAAGGAAAACTAACGTTAAGTGATAAGGTTTTTGGCAAAGAAGGAATCATAAATGATAAGAAATATCTGCAAATTAAAGATAAAAGATTGCTTGACGTAAC
>CAZRXT010000010.1:2703-18889 GCA_964604035.1 uncultured Prolixibacteraceae bacterium
TCATAAATGATAAGAAATATCTGCAAATTAAAGATAAAAGATTGCTTGACGTAACTGTTCTGAATCTATTAAATCATTCCGGAGGTTGGACTCAAAAATATGGCGATCCCATGTTTAATCCATTAAAAATATGTAGTTTAATGAAATCTGATCCTCCTGCAGATATGGACACTTACATAAAATTTGCAGTTACTCGCATGTTACATTTTTCACCTGGTACTATTTATAGTTATTCTAATATGGGCTATCTATTTTTAGGTGAAGTGATTGAACGTGTTTCAGGTTTGCCTTATGATGAATATGTTAGAGAAAAGATTCTTAAACCAATGGGTATAATTGATATGTGTTTGGCAAACAATAGATTTGAGGATCGGCTACCGAAAGAAGTTACCTACTATGATTACGGAGACAAAGCTTATTGTCAGTCGTTTATGGGAGATTCGACACAACTTCCTAAAATTTATGGCGGTAATAATATACGCATGTTAGGTGCTGCTGGTGGGTGGGTTGCTTCTGCTCCTGATTTGGCGCGTTTAATGGTCTCTATAGATGGATTTAGTAATGTTAAAGATATTCTTTCTCCTAAAAGTGTTGATGAGATGACAGGAAAACTTGGGAAAACATTAGGTTGGAAAGAAATATATAAAGATGGGTGGTTAAGAACAGGTACTTTTTCAGGAACTGCTGCATTAATGTATAGGCAGAATGATGGGGTAGAGTGGGTATTCCTAAGTAATACAAGCACTTATAGAGGACCATATTTTTCTCATTATGTTGTGAGAATGATGAAAAAAATTACAAATAAAATTGATGAGTGGCCGGCTTTTGATCTTTTTAACTACTACAATTTTGTGATTCCAGAATAGACTTTTTGTATGGCTATTAGTTCAAAAATAAGTCTATCAAAAGAAATTAGTTATTAATAAGTATTTATCTATTTTTGAAATTGATCAAATTCGTATTAGATTTGTTTACTATCTACAGCAAGTAAAATGAAAATCTAAGTGAAGTACCAAGTTTCAAAGTTTCTAATATTGTTGTCAGTTGTATTTCTGGTATCTTGTGATGATCCAGAATCTCCAATAGATCTGCGCATTAAAACACTTCATTTAGATAGTGTATCTCAGATTATTCCCATAACCGATTCGCTTGTAATTCCGATTTTATATGACACACTTTTGATTAATAATTTATCTTCTATTGCTGAAAAAAAGAAGCAGTTTATAGATCAAGTACTTCCATCTATATTGATTGTGAAATTTTTCAATCAAATTAATTATAATAAGATTGAAGAATTATTAAAAAATATATCTACACAGGAAATTTCAGAGGAAGAGCAATATTTTCTTGATAGTTTAATGAAAAAGTATGATGCAAAAAATCCGGAAAATTTATTGGTCCGTTTGAAAGAGCATCCAACAAGTTTAGTATTAGCTCAGGCAGCGCTTGAATCTGGATGGGGACAATCTCGGTTTGCATTAGAAGGAAATAATTTATTTGGGATTACATCTGTATCTTCTGACTTAAATTCACAAAAGTTAGGATCTAGAATTTCAGGAGAGAAAAAGATTTTCATGAGAAAATATGAAACGATATATGAGTCTGTTGATCATTATTTTTTAATGATTGGCAAAGCAAAAGCCTACAAAAGTTTGAGAGCCAAGAGATTTGAAGAAGGCGATGTTTATCAGCTAATTAATGAATTGAATAAATATTCGACTAACAGTGATTATAAAAAAATGTTGAAGCAGGTTATTATATGGAATGACTTGGAGAAATATGATAAATGTAAAATAGATGATAAGTTTGTTTATAAAAAAGGTAGTATTTGTTACATTTTTAAACAAATTTGCGAATAGTTGTTTACAAATTATTGAACTAATTTTTACATAAGAGAATAGAATAAATCGTAATACTGATGAAACGAGCATGTGGCATGCGGCCACAACAAGGATATGTATAATCTCTACGAGTTCTATGAGACGAGGCATAGATGTTCGAAGAAACGGATTTCAATCCAACAACAAATAAATAGCAACATAAAATAGATATATACGCATGAAAGAATTTAAAATGAAGAAGAAAACGATTGGTATTGTAGCCCATGATAATAGGAAGACTGACATGGTTGAGTGGGTTGCTTATAACTGGAAGGAATTGGCACCTCATGTATTGGTTTGCACCGGAACAACAGGATCGATGGTTGAACAAACATTAAGACAAAAATGTGAGGAAAATGGTGTAATTCCACCTGAGATAGTAAAGTTAAAATCTGGTCCACTTGGTGGAGATCAACAACTTGGTGCTAGAATAGCTGAGAAACAAATTGATATAGTTATTTTCTTCTGGGATCCAATGCAGCCACAGCCACATGATGTTGATGTAAAAGCTTTGTTAAGAATAAGTGCTTTGTATAATATACCAACTGCCACAAATCGTTCAACTGCCGATTTTGTAATTTCGAGTTCGTTATTTCATAAAGAATATCAGCCAATATTAAAAGATTACTCCGAATATATTAAACGATCAATACCTGGTAAATAATAAATGAATCTAAATCGTATTTGATTGCGAATTAGACTTAGTAAAAGACAATTTATTATTTTCCATGTCTGTCTTATAATTGATATTATGTAATTTTTATAGATATAAAAAAGCCGACAACATTGTCGGCTTTTTTATATTTCTATTGTTTTAAGCTCTGAATCTTTTTGTTCATTTCCATGTATTTATCATTCATTTGTAAACGATAATAGATGGTTCTTAAGGATTCCATAATTGCAATTTCTGAAGAATCGATAGAATATGCTTTTTCTATATATGGCAATGAATTCCTAAAATGATCTTTTGCTTTTTCCATTTCAGCATTATATCTATCTGTTTGACTTGGAGGAATGGCACTTGCAGCATTAATTACTTCAACACCTCTGTTATAATAAATTACGCTTAAGTTGTAGTATGGTGTAAATTGTGTGCTGTCTTTTTCAATTGCCTGTTTGTACATTGAAATAGCACCCTCTGGGTCACCCATTTTTTCAAGCATTGCACCTTTGGCGGTAAATAACGAAATGTTTTCAGGTTTTTCTGAAATTGCTAAATCAATATATTTTATTGCTTCATCAGATTTTCCTTTGCTGATGTAGAAATTTATAATCTCGACTAACATTACTTCATCACTTGGATACAATTGAAATCCTTCTTTTAATAAATTCAAAGAACTCAATGTATCTCCTTTTGCTTGATATGCTTGATATGCAAAGTGATAACAAGCTGAACCATTGTAATTATTTTTTGCCGACTGAGTGAAATATTGAATAGATTTATCCCAGTTTTTTGCTTTAAATGCAGCTAAACCTGCATTGTAAATTATAGCCGTATCCACAACTGCAACTTTTGCGCCTTCAATCATGATTGGAAGCCGAGATATTGCCATGTGTTTTTCAAAACATTCGAGCGAAACATCGAACTTTTGATTTTCATAACATGTTACAGCATAATTTGATAAATCTGTTTGTAAAAAAGTTAAATCAATAATAATGCTTTTAGTGTATTTTTTCTCAACATCTAATTCGATGGCTTTCATGTATGAATCATAAGAGCTAAAAAGAGGTTCAGGTACTATGTTCGAAATACTCTTTTTATACATTTCCTGAAATATCTGACCTCTCACTTCCCATGTTCTAGGCCAAGGTATTGATTTCTCAGCTTTCACATTGTTAGGATCAATAGCTTCTTGAATTGCATCATAAGCCTTTTGGATTTCTCCTGCATCTTTGTAGCTTATAGCAGTTGTTACCTTTCCTTTTTGCGCAAAGGAAAAAGTTGCAACAATCAAGAAGGATAATAATGTTACTACTTTTTTCATTGTTTTATTGAATTTACTTTGTTTGTTATTAAATTGATAGATATAATATTAACATTTATTCTGCTGAATTATTTTCTTCAATATCGTTACTCTCAGTATTTTCGATTACTTCACCAATTTCCTCAATATCTTCACTTTGACTAACTCTAGCTACTGATGCAATTGTAGAATTCTCTCTTAAGTTGATGAGTTTTACTCCTTGTGCAGTTCTACCCATAAGTCGGACTGAGTTTACAGCAAGCCGTATTGTCATTCCATTTTCGGTAATGATCATTAGATCATCATTATCAGTAACGCTCTTAATCGCAACAAGTTTGCCAGTTTTTTCGGTAACATTGATTGTTTTGACACCTTTACCACCACGGTTCGTAACTCTGTAGTCTTCAATGCTAGAACGTTTCCCGTATCCATTCTCAGAAACTACCATAACTTCTTCAGATTGGTCTATTACAGATATCATGCCAATTACTTCATCTCCTTCTGCAAGAGAAATTCCTCGAACACCTGATGCTGTACGTCCTACAGCACGAACAGTACTTTCGTTGAATCTGATAGCTTTACCAGATTTAATAGCCAACATAATTTCATGATTGCCACTTGTCATTTTGGCCTCAAGCAGTTGGTCTCCTTCTCTGATTGTAATTGCATTTACTCCATTTTGACGTGGTCGGGAGTATGCTTCTAACGATGTTTTCTTTATTACACCGTTTTTGGTACACAATATTATATAGTTATTATTAATATAATCGCTATCGTCTAGTCTATTGACATTTATGTAAGCCATTACCTTGTCGTCTTGCTCAATGTTCAATAAATTCTGAATCGCTCTTCCTTTTGAAGTTCTTGATCCTTCGGGTATTTGGTAAACTTTAACCCAGAAACATTTCCCTTTTTCTGTAAATAATAATAATGTATTGTGCATGGTGGCCGAGAACATGTGTTCAAGGAAATCTTCATCACGCGTTGTTCCTCCTTTTGAACCAACTCCTCCCCTTCCTTGTGTCCTAAATTCGGTTAAAGGAGTTCTTTTAATATAGCCAAGATGTGAAATTGTGATCAGCATTTCTTCGTCGGCATAAAAGTCTTCAGGGTTAAATTCTTCTGCATTAGGAATTATTTCGGTTCTTCGCTCATCAAAATATGCATTTTTGACTTCGAGGAGCTCTTCCTTAATGATATTCATCCGAAGTTCAACATTAGCCAACACTTCTTTTAAGTGTTCGATAAGTTTAAGTAAATCATTATACTCAGCTCTGAGTTTATCTTGCTCGAGACCAGTTAATTGTCTTAATCTCATTTCAACAATTGCTCTAGCCTGAATATCATCTAATGTAAATCGTTCCATTAACCGTTCCCGGGCTTGATCTGTATTGCTCGATGATCGGATTATTGCTACAACTTCATCAATATTATCGCTGGCAATTATTAAACCTTCTAAAATGTGGGCTCTTTTTTCAGCCTGATCTAATTCAAATTGAGTTCTACGGATAACAACGTCATGTCTATGCTCAACAAAGTATTTTATCAATTGTTTAAGGTTCAGTAATCTAGGTCTTCCATTTACCAAAGCAATACTGTTTACCCCAAACGATGATTGCAGAAGAGTGTCTTTATAAAGCTTATTTAAAACAACGTTTGATATTCCATCTTTCTTGATGTCGATAACAATGCGCATTCCACTCCTATCCGACTCATCGTTTACATTTGAAATACCTTCAATTTTTTTGTCATTGACCAAGTCGGCAATCTTCATAATCAATTCTGCCTTATTAACTTGATAAGGAATTTCAGTAATGATTATTTTCTCGCGCCCATGTTCTGTAGTTTCAATGTGAGCTTTTCCTCTAACAACTATTCGTCCTCTTCCGGTATGATAGCCATCTCTTACTCCTTGATAACCATATATAATACCGCCTGTTGGAAAATCAGGTGCTTTTATAATATCTATAAGATCATCAATTTCGATCTCATTATTATTTATATAGGCAATTGTTGCATCAATTGTGTCAGCAAGGTTGTGAGGAGGCATATTTGTTGCCATTCCAACTGCAATACCAGAAGTGCCATTTACGAGCAAATTTGGAATTCGAGTTGGTAAAACTGTTGGTTCTTTAAGTGATTCGTCGAAGTTTGGCTGAAAATCAACCGTATTTTTTTCTAAATCGGCAAGCGTTTCTTCTGCAATTTTTGACAATCGGGCTTCAGTGTACCTCATTGCAGCAGGACTATCGCCATCTACAGATCCAAAGTTTCCTTGCCCATCGACTAGAGGATAACGCATTGACCACTCTTGGGCCATCCTAACCATTGTACCATAGACAGATGAATCTCCATGAGGGTGATATTTACCCAAAACTTCTCCAACAATTCTTGCTGATTTTTTATAAGGTTTGTTGGAAACGTTGCCAAGTTCGCTCATTCCGAACAAAACCCTTCTATGAACAGGTTTAAAACCATCGCGAACATCGGGCAACGCACGCGCAACAATAACCGACATCGAATAATCGATATATGCCGATTTCATTTGTTCTTCAATATTAACCTTTAAAATTTTTTCGTTCTCAGACATTAGAATAATCTTTTCGTTAAGTCTCAAAAAAAGTTTTTAAAAATACAAAAATACCATTTTTTAAAGGTTAATCTCAATTGCAAATGTTTAAAAAATTAACATAGTTGCCTAATCTTTCAACAATCTTAATTTTCATTGGGCTCGCTGATTTAATCTAAATAGAAAATAGTGTATATTAGTCACTCTTTTTAGATCAAAAATTATTTTAAGTAGATATGGATTCAAAATTTTCACCAAAGATAAAAGATGTTCTTACTTATAGCCGAGAAGAGGCAATAAGAATGGGGAATGACTATATTGGTCTGGAACACATATTCTTAGGAATATTACGCGATGGCGAAGGTGTTGCTATTGATATAATGACACAGATTGGAGTTGATTTAAACGATTTGAAGCGAGCTGTTGAAAATGAGATTAAAGCCGACAAAATTTTAGATGTAAATGCTTCGGTTCAATTACTTGGAGCAGCCGAAAAATCTTTGAAATTGGTTTATCTTGAAGCTCGTTCCATGGGCAGTAGTACAATAAATACTGGTCATCTACTTCTTGCGTTATTGAAAGATGATAAATCGTTGATATCCAAAATTCTTAGCGATTTTGAATTGAGTTATAAAACCGTAAGATCAAGATTGATGGAACACCATCAACGCCAAACGGAGGCTAGATCTGATATGCCTGGAGATAGCGACGATGATTCAAATGACTTCTTTTCACATAAACCAACTCCAGGGAATACTCCATCTCAATCGACACCGGGAAAATCAGAAACACCTGTGCTAGATAATTTTGGGATTGATATTACTAAAGCTGCAGAAGAAGGAAGTCTGGATCCAATTGTTGGTCGAGACAAAGAAATTGAAAGAATTGCCCAAATTTTAAGCCGCAGGAAAAAAAATAACCCAATCTTAATTGGAGAACCTGGTGTTGGAAAATCAGCAATTGCTGAAGGATTAGCTATTCGTATTATAGAAAAAAAGGTCTCTCGAGTTCTTTTTGAAAAGCGAGTTGTTGCACTCGATTTAGCTTCAATAGTTGCCGGTACAAAATATCGTGGTCAATTTGAAGAACGAATGAAAGCGATTCTTAATGAGCTGGCCAAAGTCAACAATGTGATCCTTTTTATCGACGAGATTCACACCATAGTTGGTGCAGGAGGTGCAACCGGTTCTCTTGATGCTGCTAATATGCTGAAACCAGCCCTAGCTCGCGGTGATATCCAATGTATTGGCGCTACCACATTGGATGAATATCGTCAAAATATTGAAAAAGATGGTGCACTTGAAAGGCGTTTTCAAAAAGTTATTGTTGATCCAACTTCTATTGATGAAACAATTCAGATTTTGAATAACATTAAGGCTCGTTACGAAGATCACCATAACGTTACATATACTCCTGAAGCCATAGCTGCTTGTGTTAATCTGACTTCTAGGTATATAACTGACAGATATATGCCCGATAAAGCTATTGATGCTTTAGATGAAGCTGGCTCAAGAGTTCATATTGCTAATATTAATGTTCCTGAGCGAATAATTAAGCTAGAGGAAAAAATTGAAACTGTTCGCGAAGAAAAGATTCAGGCTGTTAAAAATCAAAATTTTGAACAGGCTGCAAGTTTCCGCGATAAAGAGAAAAACCTGCTTCAGTTATTAGACCGAGAGAAAGAGGATTGGGAAAAAGAACTTATCAATCATAGGGAAATTGTTACTGAAGAAAAAGTTGCGGAAGTAGTTGCTATGATGTCCGGAGTTCCGGTACAGCGAGTTGCCCAGGCCGAAAGTAAGAAACTTTTGAATATGGGTATTGATTTAAAAGGTTCAATAATTGGTCAGGACTCTGCAATTGAGAAGATTGTAAAGTCGATTCAACGAAATAGAGCAGGTTTAAAAGATCCAAATAAACCAATTGGAACGTTTATATTCCTTGGCCCAACAGGTGTTGGTAAAACTCAATTAGCTAAGGTTTTAGCTCAGTATTTATTTGATTCAACAGATGCTTTGATAAGGGTTGATATGAGTGAATATATGGAGAAATTTGCTGTTTCGAGATTGGTTGGGGCACCTCCGGGATATGTTGGATATGAAGAAGGTGGTCAGCTGACTGAAAAAGTGAGACGTAAGCCATATTCTGTCGTATTGCTTGATGAAATTGAAAAAGCACACCCCGATGTTTTTCATTTATTGTTACAAGTGATGGATGAAGGGCGTTTAACAGACAGTTTAGGTCGTAGAATTGACTTCAAGAACACAATAGTAATAATGACATCGAATATTGGGTCCAGGCAATTAGCCGATTTTGGAAAAGGTGTAGGCTTTACTACCCCATCGAATTCTTCCGATTCTGAAAATTCATCATTTGTAATTCAAAAAGCTCTTAAGAAAGCTTTTGCTCCAGAATTTTTGAATAGAATTGATGATGTAATCATGTTTAATCCTTTGACAGAGAAAGATATAAATAGAATTATTGATATTGAATTACGAGGCTTGTACGAAAGGGTTAAAAACCTGAACTACGAATTAAAAATCTCGACAGCTGCTAAAGATTTCATTGCGAAGAAAGGTTTTGATCCACAGTATGGTGCTAGGCCTTTGAAAAGGGCTATTCAGAAACTTCTTGAAGATGAAATGGCTGAAGCAATTTTGAGGACAGAACTAAAAGAAGGAGATACTATTAATATTGGTTTTGACTCAAAGAAAGAAAAACTTAAGATTAAGATAAGTTCAAGTTTAAAGTAATATTAGGCACTAAATTATTTACCCCGGGGTTTGTATTTGAGATCCAAAATTGTCAAATCATCCTCGGGGTCAATATTTCCTCTGAAGTTAGTAACACTTCGCTTTATTTTTTCTACAACTTCTTTCGGGTTTAAAAACCACGTTCCCATCATGTTGTATTTTAAAACTTCGATAGTGTATTTCAATCCATTTTCATCAATTGTATCCGTTAATCCATCGGTGAATATAAAAATCTGATCCTCGTCTTTTAATAACACTTTTGATTCTAAGTATTTTTTATTTGGATATATTCCGACTGGAATTCCGTGAATATCAATAATTTCAGTAATTGAACCTTCTTTATCTATTATGAGAGGAGCACAATGTGCTGCGTTACAATATTGAAATTCGCCGCTAGATAAATTAAGTATACCCAGAAATATTGTTACAAACATATCGCTGATATTTTCCTCAATTAGTTTATTGTTCAGATTTTCAATAATCTTGCTTACACTCATTTCAGGCGTTGGAATTGATCGCAATAAAGTATGAGTATAAATCATAAAAAGGGAAGCAGGAATTCCTTTTCCTGAAACATCGGCAACAGCAATAAGAAGGTGGTTTTCGTCTATCAAGAAATAATCATACAAATCGCCACCAATTTCATAAACTGAGTCAGATATCGCAAATAAATCAAATTCTTTTCTGTTTGATATTGAGGGTATTAATGTTGGAAGCAAATTCTTTTGTAGTTTTTGAGCAATTTTCATGTCTTTTTCAAGCAATTGGCTTTCGGTTGTGATTTTTTCAATATTTTGCTCATAAAGTTTTAATCTATTATTCAGCAGATCAAAACTTTTAGCAATAAGTGTAACTTCATTTTTATATGCTATAGTATCAATATTCAAATACTTGCTGGTTTTAATGTTTTGTACAATATCGGTAATTGATTTTGTTAGACGATAAGAACTGCTAAAAACCATTGAGATAAAAAGAATTATTGAAACAATTGAAATCAAAATCCAGAAAAAAATGTACTTCAATACCTCTGCCGTCATTATTTTAATTGGTTCGGCAACAGTTAAATACATATTTGTTTTCTCGAAGAAATTGAAATGTAAATAATATCGTCCATTTGTTGTTTTAACCACATGAGCATCTTCTGTGGTTTTTTTATCAATTGATTTATAAATCTCTTTATTAAATGTGCTATCAGGCTGAAGGGCTTCAAATATTAGATCACCATCTTCTGTGAAAAGAGTTGCGGTAATCTTTTCCTTATCAAGTTGAGAATATATTATTGAGAAAATTTCAGATGGGTGAATAATTATCGTTAATACAGTTTGATCATCGATGCTTTTTGAATATGTAATATCTTTATTTGTTGTTACTTGCCAGTTGTTAATTAACGCTTTTGAACTAATAATTCTGGAGTCATTTTTGAAGCTACTATCTTTATTAAAAAAGTATACATTGGAATTATTACTAGTAACATTTATTTGAGTAATAATTTTTGAGGAGCTTTTGATTAATTTTTCAAAGTTAGCATCATAAGCACGACTTAAGTATCCAGATTTATAGCTGGTTATAATAAAATCAGCAATTATATCAACATTTTCAAATTCGTTATTAATATTCTGAATTGTGGTATTACATTTTTCTTCGAGTTCATTCTTGGAGTGATTTATTATTATACTTCTGATTAGTAGGAAGTTTGTAATAAAGATCAGCGTAATCAGAAATATGAAGTGTATTACTTGAACAATGTTGAGTCTGAATGAGAGTTTTCTTTTGTTCATATCTCTGATAATAATTTCTATTGGGTTTGGAAGACAATTTACAAAAAAAGACAGATTAAATGGTTACTTTTTGTATAAATGCTTTCATCCAGGATCTAGTTCCTTTAAATCGAGTTGAATAAGTTGCAATTTTTGATGCTTGAATTAGAGCCACTTCAAATTCTTTTTCAGTTAACCAATACATCACAAATGCCCCGTGGAAAATATCGCCTGCACCAAGAGTGTCTTTGGTGTCAACGGTCTCTATTTCAATAGTATTTGTGTCTTTATTGTTGGAATAATATATCGATTTTTCACCTCTAGAAATGGCTACATTTTTTATTCCAATATTTTTAAGAAAATCAATAACTTCAATCGAAGTTGAACAATTAGGAGGGAAAAAGTTATTTGAGCAAATAGCAAAATCAACATATTGAAGGATTTCACTCATTCTTGGCTTCCAGCTACCTCCATCAAGAATAACCGGAATACCAGCTGCTTTTGCCTTTTTACA
This sequence comes from uncultured Prolixibacteraceae bacterium, assembly GCA_964604035.1. GTDB lineage: Bacteria > Bacteroidota > Bacteroidia > Bacteroidales > Prolixibacteraceae > CAYMTR01. The sequence goes on from CAZRXT010000010.1 coordinate 14,141, forward strand.
TAACGGAACAGCCATTTCGGGGTAGAAACCATCGGTAAAAACTAAATTATAGTTATCAAAATTTATACTGCTAATTTCTTCTTGAACAGAATCAATATTTGCTGGGAGGTGCGAGATAATTGATCGATCACTGTTCTCGATTGTGGTTAAAATAGATGAGATTACAGGGCTAAAATTGAGTTGTTTTTTGAAATCAATTACGTTGATATTGTGTTTATTAAGGTCGTCAAAAATAAATTTGGTAAACGGATTATTCCCTATACATGTAATAAAATCAACATTTCCTCCAAGAAAAGAAAACGTTATTGCTGCATTAGCAGCCGGCCCACCAACATAAACTAGTGGCGGATCTGTTTTAATTTTTTCATTTGATTCCGGTATTTTGTCAATAAAATACTGGATATCAACTGTTGTTAACCCTATAAAAAGTACCTTTTTAGTCATAAAAAAACCCGATACATATTTTAAATGTATCGGGTTGCAAATATATAACCTAGAATTAAGTATTCATAGCACCGCAAACATTGATAACCTGCCCGCTTACATACGACGATAGGTCTGATCCTAAAAATACACAAACCTTCGCTACTTCATCTGGCTCTCCTCCTCTTTTCATCGGAATATTTGCTTCCCATGCTTTGCGCGCATCTTCAGGAATTTTTGCAGTCATTTCAGTAATAATAAAACCTGGAGCAATTGCATTAGAACGTATTCCTCTTGAACCCAATTCTTTTGCAATAGATTTAGTAAAACCAATGATACCAGCTTTTGATGCAGAGTAATTTGCTTGTCCGGCATTTCCGCTAACACCAACAACTGAACTCATATTGATTATTGAACCACTACGCTGTTTCAACATGGTTTTTTGAGCAGCTTTAGTGAAATTAAATACCGACTTGAGGTTAACGTTAATAACTGCATCCCATTGATCTTCAGTCATTCTCATCAACAAAGTATCCTTAGTTATACCAGCATTGTTTACAAGGATATCGATAGCACCAAAGTCTTCAACAATAGCATCGACAACACGTTGGGTATCATCAAAATTAGCTGCGTTAGAAGCGTAACCTTTTACTTTTACACCCAAGGCAGCAATTTCTGCTTCTGTTGCTTTCATGTTTTCATCTTCAAAGAGATCAGTAAATGCTACATTACATCCCTCTTGTGCAAACCTTAAGGCAATAGATTTGCCAATTCCACGCGATGCTCCGGTGATAATGGCTATTTTTCCTTCTAATAATTTCATTCGTATAAATTTTAAGATTCGTATTTGTTTTTAGCGATCAAGACTTTCTTTATGTCTGGCGACCACCACCTCATTAGATCGCCACTTATTTATGTGCTTGTATTTTTATAGCGTTGCAAATGTAATAATATTGAAGAATTGAAAATTGTTTTTGACCATTGCATCATTTAACAGAAATAGTTTGGCAATAGAATAGTAAATCTTAAGTGTTTGATATTTAATTTATTTTAGATATAATGGTCGGTTGATTATGAATTGAGAACCTAAGAAAAAAACAAATCAATTATTTTTTAACTAATTGATTTGTTTAGTTTTATGTGTTATGGAATAAAAATTAATGACGGTTACTTGTTGTAGCTGTTAGTTAAAGTAGAATTTCAGTGCATATTGTTCTACAAATCGACCTAAATTATCTTACAATAGAAATCCATGAGCAGCTTTGATGTTGCTTCAAGATGAAACTTTTGGGCATATTCAAATCCTTTTTGTTTCATTTCAGAATACAAATCATTGTTTTCCATTATATTGTGAATTGATTCGGCAATTTCTATCGCTGATTCTGGATTGATATAGATACTACTCTCACCTCCCGCTTCATTAAAGCAACCATCTTTACTTGTGATGACTGGAAGCTTGCTGAAAAGAGCTTCAATAATTGGGATCCCAAAGCCTTCGTAAAGTGATGGCCAAACCAGAATCTTTGCCATCTGATAAACCGAAGGCATATCAACAGTATCAACATATTCAATAAATTTTACCTTTTCCGATAAATTTTCTTTGTTAATAATCGAAACCAAGAATTCTTTATATTTTGTTGTTTTGCCAATAATTATTAATGGTAATCTTTTGTTTTCAGGTAAATACGCTAGTGCTTCAATTATTTTTGCTATGTTTTTATGTGCAACTAAAGCCCCAACAAAAAGCAAATAATTCTCGGGCAGGTTGTATTTTTGCCTGACAAAATTTCTCTTTTCAGCTGATGATTCATTGTAAAACAGAGGAGAACACGATTGGTACAATACTTTTACTTTTTCTTCTGGAACATGAAGTATATCAATGATATCGTTCTTGGTTTGTTGGCTAATAGCAATAATCTGGTCAGCTTTTTGGCAGCTGTACTTAATTTTTGAAAAATAGATTCGTCGGTCAATGCTACTAAAATTCTGTTTGAAGTATGTAAAAATGAGATCGTGAATAGTAACTAGGTATTTAGTTTTTTGATTTGTAATATGAAAAGGGATTTCATGGCTAAGTCCATGATAAATATCAAGCTTATCTGCTTTAATATTATTATTTACACCCACACTTCTCCAATAGGCTTGTACTAGTTTTGAATTTGAGGGAGGATTAATAATGCTCACGTTTTTTTCAACAGATTTCTGCCATTTTAAGCAATCACCCGAATTTGCATTTTTTCCATACAAAAAATATTCATTTTCAGGATAGTAAGTTACTAATCCATCAATCAAATTCCTAGAGTAATTTCCTAAACCTCTGGTATTTGATAAAGCTCTTTTTGCATCAAATCCGATTTTCAACATAACTTTTTGTTATTTCTAACATTTATTTTAGAAAAGGAATATTTCCATTTTTTTTATAATTATATGAAAATTATTCCTTTTTGCAGCATCTTTGCCTAATTGATATTTAATGACATGATTGATCAAAAAACAATTTGTGCTATAAGCACTTCTTCTGGTATGGGGGCAATTGCTGTAATCAGGCTGTCTGGTTGTGAAGCAATATGTATTACAGATCAGGTATTTAAATCGATTAAGGAAGGCAAAAAGTTAGCAGATCAGAAAGCAAATACAGTTCATTTTGGATCTATTATAAATGGTGAAAATATTATTGATGAAGTTGTTGTTGCAATTTTTAAAGCCCCACACTCATTTACCGGTGAAGATACAGTTGAAATATCGTGCCATGGTTCTTTATTAATTCAGCAGTCGATATTAAAGTTGCTTTTACAATATGGTGCCCGACTGGCTAACCCAGGAGAATTTACTCAACGAGCATTTTTAAACGGTAAAATGGATCTGTCGCAAGCTGAGGCTGTTGCCGATTTAATAGCTGCAAATTCGGCAGTTGCTCACGATGTTGCAATAAAACAAATGCGAGGTGGGGTTTCAAATCAAATAAAAGAATTGCGGGGTAAATTGTTGACTTTTACCTCGTTGGTTGAATTGGAACTTGATTTTAGCGAAGAAGATGTTGAATTTGCGAATAGAAAAGAGTTACTTGACTTAACTCTTCATATAAACAATGTAATCAGTAAGTTAGTTGATTCATTTGCTTATGGTAATGCCATTAAAAACGGAATACCTGTAGCAATTATTGGCGATGCAAATGTTGGGAAATCTACTCTATTAAATGCTCTTCTCAACGAAGAAAAGGCCATTGTTTCTGAAATTGCAGGTACAACAAGAGATGTGATTGAAGATGTGGTAATTATACAAGGCATACAGTTTCGGTTTATCGATACAGCAGGTATTAGGCATACCGATGATACGATTGAAAATTTAGGAATTGAACGAACATTTGCAAAATTAGAACAGGCTGAAATAGCACTTACATTAGTCGATCCAACCCGATCATTTACTGATATTGTAAAGTTTTTGACGGGTATGGGCGATAAACTGCATACAAAAAAATCGGCCTTGGTTATTAACAAAATTGATATTGCTGACGAAAATGTTGTTGAAGAACTAGTTCAAATGGGAAAAGCCATGGAGTTTCCAACTTTTTTAATATCAGCTAAAAAAGACTTACATATTGAAGACTTGACTAATTTCTTAGTCGATTCTGTTTTGCAAAAGGACTTCAATGAAAATGACGTTATTATCACAAGTTTGCGCCATTATGAATCACTTTCGAATGCCAACAAAGCAATAGAAAGAGTAATAGAAGGATTAAATTCTGGAATTTCTGGTGATTTTATTTCACAGGACATTAGAGAATGTCTCTATTTTTTAGGCGAAATTACAGGTGAAATATCTACAGATGAGGTTCTTGGAAATATCTTTAAGAATTTTTGCATCGGAAAGTGAGTAGACCCGCTTTTTAGTGCGATTCGCTTCTGAAAAGCGAGGGACTAATTCATTCTACTAAGCGAAACAAAAGCGGGATCCAGCCCAAAAAAATTACATGAATTCGGGAGTTAAATTTCGGGCATTGTGAAATCGTAACAATAAAGCACATTAATTTGAGATTTTTAAACCTGGCATATCAATTTGATAGATACTCCATCCTCCGTATTCTGAGGGATGAAGCTTAAAAGATCCATCGCCTTTATATTCGACATATTGGGCTGTTCCATCAAAAACGCCACGATAACAAATATGAAAATCAACACACGCATCCTCCTCTTCTTTGTTGATAGCTAACGATTTAACATCGTAAGTAACGATACTTAATGAATCGAACGAATCAAGAAAAGTATTGATACTTTTTATAACTTTTTCTTTATCAATGGTATTCCCGTCAATATCACAAAAGTTTTG
>CAZRXT010000010.1:18989-20172 GCA_964604035.1 uncultured Prolixibacteraceae bacterium
TTTTTATAACTTTTTCTTTATCAATGGTATTCCCGTCAATATCACAAAAGTTTTGTTCATCGATATAAAGCAAGTCATAACCTTCACCTCCGATATTCTTCATCTTCGCCATTGTCATCCTGAAAAAATAATCAATAGCTCTTTCAATTTCGTTTTTAGCATTAGGATGGAATTCTTCGTAAATAAAACAGCTTGTCATACCTGGTATCCGCATGTCGTCCATTTCGTGTTCAAACAATTCATCGGTAATAAAGCGATACAATTCTTTTTCTTCAACGTCGCAAATTGTATCCAGTGAGATATTGTTTTTATCCAGCAAATCGAACAATTCATTCAGCCTGGGGGAAATTTCACTTTCGTTTATTTCAGTAATTTTTCGATATTCTGGCTTACCAATATATTCCCAAACGGTTGTAAGCTTAGCCTTTTCGTATTGTTTTTCAAACTCTTCAATATTATTCAGCCAAATATTTTCAATTTCGGGTGAAAGATCATCGTTTATGTTACTAAAAGAAGCCCCGTATTTTTCAGTTAAATCCCTTTTTTTTAATTCATTATCAATTTTCCTGTCGATTTCCTGATCTCGTTTCATTGTTTTCTGATTTATGTAAGACAATGCATATAAAGAACACAATTTAATTAATTATTGAAAATTTTACATGTTCCCGGAATAAAAATGTATATTTCTTTTGATAAAGACTTCATTATTAGGTAAAACAAACGAAAAACATTGCACAAATCTAAAAGACTGCTGACCTTGTCGAAGTATCCTACATTTCTTACACTTCCCCTCTCTGCTGTTCAATTGACACACCTATGTGCAACAAAATTTAACAAGGCGAATGAAAGGCAAAACGCGAACATGTTCTTAAGCTGACCGAAATGCTGAATACCGACAAATATGAATTGCTAGCCTTATGGTTAGCCGGGCAGGTTTACGAACTCGTTATTAATGAGTATAAAGCAAAATGTACTGTTAAGTGTAAATTTAATGTTATTCGTTCGAAGAAGGCTTTAGTTCGTATCAAGTCCATACCAAGTCCAAGTTAAAAATGATGTTTCACTTTATATTTAAACAGTCATGGAAAAAATTTCTTAAGGAATTTTAAGTGTTTTTTCCGGCAAGGTTGGAAATGTCATCGGTGGTAATTGGAAAGGGATAAATTACATGAGGGTAAAACCA
>CAZRXT010000011.1:0-20076 GCA_964604035.1 uncultured Prolixibacteraceae bacterium
ATTTCCCGGTTTTATCGATGAAAGAACGTATTCTAAATTTTGCAAACAAAAATAAAGTCTATGTGGGGATAGTATTTGTCTTCATTGTGTGGATGCTTTTTTTCGACGAATTCAACTGGATACGCCTTGGGAAAGACAGGCATAAGCTTAAGCAGCTCAACAAAGAGGCTGTGTTCCTTGATGAAAAAATTACAAAAGACAAGGCGCGCATCAAAGCGTTGAAGACAGATCCTAATGAACTCGAGCGGTTTGCACGCGAAGAGTATTACATGAAAAAGGCAAATGAAGATATTTTCATTATTCTGGGCGATGATGAAAAGTAGGTTCATTGAAGTTGTGCCTCTGGTAGTTTTGTTGTTGCTTTTTTCAATTTCAGTAAGTACGTCAGCTCAGGATACAATTCGCTCTCCATTTTTTTATAGCCTAAACTACCGTACTGGCGAAAACAAACCTCACCGCGAAGTCATCAAAAACCTTACTTATCCTTATCGAGGTGTTGATCTGAAAGTTGGATGGCAAACTGTTGGCAAAAAAGATTGGCAAGTTGCTTACCGATATCCAAGCCTAGGGGTTGGTTTAAACTGGAATACGTTCAAGACCGATGTTCTTGGCAAACCTATTGCTTCATATTTCTTTATCAATTTTCCACAGGTTGCAACTTCGTGGTTTAGGGTTGACTTGGAGGCTAATCTAGGAGTTGCTTATGGAATACATCCGTTCAATAAATATACTAACCCAAATAACATGTCGACAGGTTCGTCTTTCAATGCATACATCGCATTCTATTTAGAACAGTCGTTTCATGTTTTGCCATCTCTCGATATCTTTGTAAGTGAGGGGCTAACGCACTATTCAAATGGAGCGTTAGGGTGGCCAAACCTAGGGCTTAATATCCCATCTCTAAAATTTGGGGTTCGGCAGTATTTTGGGCAAACTCAATTTCTGAACAAAGGAAAGAAGTTTGAATTCGATCGTAATTTTCAGATTGTGACTAATTTGAGTGGAGGAATCAGGCGATTCTCTCCTATAGAATATTCAGGCGATAGAATTTTTACTTACCACGAAGCTCTTATCTCGCCCTCGTTGTATTATCGGGTTGGATACAAGCGACGGTTGGGTGTTGGGTTTGAACTCGCTTATAATGAGGCAAAACAAGAAGCCCGATGGTGGGACCCGCCTTTGCCAAAAGACGAGCTTATAACTAGTGCGATTCATTGTTCGCACGAATTTCTTGTCGATAAGTTCACAATTCTCACTCAGTTCGGAGTTTATTTGAGCGAATCGCCTACCGACAAGTGGTATTATGAGCGCATTGGGTTTGGTTATTACATCTGCAAAAATCTAAGGGCAATAATGAATTTGAAGGCGCACTACATAAAAGCCGAATACGTCGAGTTCGGAATTTCTTACGATTTGAATCTGAATTAGATAACTACAGCATTATTCTTTTAAATCCAATTTGTTTTTTTCGATTATTTTTCTAACTTGTTGTAGCTAATTGTTATACAATGCCTTTAAATATCGATATATTTAAGATAAGAACGAACAACGTTTTGCCTAAGAAGGGACGGATTCTGATTGCAGAACCATTTCTTCCGGGAAGTTACTTTAACCGATCAATCGTTTTCTTGGTCGAGCATGGAAGTGAGGGTACTGTTGGTTTCATCCTTAATAAGCCGGTCGATTTTGAGGTCATAGGTTTTGACGAAGAGTTTCCGAATTTCAAAGAACGCCTTTATGTTGGTGGCCCTGTTAGCAACGAATCTGTTTACTACATTCATACAATGGGCGATCTTATTCCGAATAGCGTCAAAATTATGGATGGACTTTTCTGGGGTGGCGATTTTGATCATCTTAAAGATTTGATTCACACAGGATTTGCTGATAACACAAAAGTACGTTTCTTCCTCGGATATTCTGGCTGGGATAAAGATCAGTTGAAAGAAGAACTCGATGAAGACTCGTGGTTGGTTTCCGATATTTCGCCTAAGATAGTAATGCAGTCGAGCGAAGAACTTTGGAAAGATATGGTGAAACAACTTGGTGGAAAATATTCTCTTTGGGAAAATTTCCCCGAAAACCCTGCTCTGAATTAGCTCTTTTGTAGTTTTTCGTTTATTTTCACAAGAATCATTTTTCTTACATCGTCGAAAAAACGAAGATATCCGATGCCTTTAATTGTAAAAATTCCGTTAGTTCCGGCTGTGAAAATTTCGACCGAACTCATAACATCTTCTTCCGAAATATAATCTTCCTCAAAAATTGGATAGTTGAGTTTTTTGAGTTCGTCAATAATTACCTCTCGCATTACTCCCGGATTGCAGTGTGTGTTCAGCGATGGTGTGATAATTCTTTCAGGTCCAACAAGAAAGATGTTTCCCAAAAAAGTTTCTGAAACGATATTATTTTGGTTAACGATAATGCAATCGTCGGCGCCTTCTCTTTTTATCTCGTTTGAAATAAGCTTTTTGAACTCATAATCGACGGTTGGTAGATTCATAACAGCACCAAATGGTTTGGGCAGTTGAGGTAAAAAGATGCATTTCTGAACAATTTTCCCAATGCTGAAAAGATACAGGTCTGGTTCAATAAAAATGTACTCCTCGGCCTTTTTGTTCATCTGGTTTTGCTGGAACATGATGATGCAACGAGCTGTTTTGTAATATCGGTTCCTGACTAGTAGTCGTTTAACTTCATTCTTCAGATAGTCGCCAGTTTCGTCGGCTAACAAATCAGAATTGAAACGGTAAATTTTCACAAGAGAAGATATACGGGCAAAAGTCTCATCAAAAAACAGAATATCTGTGCCATAGGTTAGTGTTACCTCTTGAAAACTGAACCCGAATGCCGATGAAATATAGAATTCGGTTATCCGGTCTTCAATATTCTCAATGTTCCCGTTATGCCAAAAAAGCCTTGAAAGTTTTTCGATGTTCATCTCATTAAAAGTTTTTCGATGAACATGTTAAGTAATCTGAAATCGACAATTAGCGGAAAAAGAAAACCGAAAACTGCGCCTGTAAAATGTGCATCGTGCCCAATGTTGTCGATATTTTTTTTGCCCATATATAAGCTGTAAATGAGGTAAATAATTCCAAACAAAATTCCGGGTATTGGAATAATGCCGAAGAACCAGAGTTTATTCCAAGGGTCGAAAAATATTGATGTAAAAACGATAGCCATAACAGCTCCCGAGGCTCCTATTGCCGAATATCCCTGATTGTTGCGGTGTTTGAAGATTGAGAAAAGGCTTGAAAAAATAAGGCTGGCAATGTAAAGTGCCAGAAACAGAACCGTATGCTTTGCCCCAAAATAATATTCAAAATATTGGTTGCAAACATCGCCAAAAATAAATAGCACATACATGTTCACAATTAAGTGAGTCCAGTCGGCATGTATTAACGAATGGCTTAGTATTCTGTAATACTGATGCTTGTGATAAACCAATGTCGGTTTTAAGCTAAGCCGTTCGGTAATGCCTGCGTTGCTGAAGGCATAAATCGATATCAGCGATGTGATAACTACAATTATTAGAACCATTTAGCAATGCATTATTTTGTAAATCAACTCTCTTTGTAAATCGTCTTCCGAAGATGAAACGTTGTTAATCCCTTTCGATTTCATGTCGTATTCGCGCAGCAATGCAATAATATCTACCAGTTTCTTTGGTGGGTAGGCTTTTGCCGCTTTTATGTAGTCGTCCATGAAATAGGGCGATACGCCAAGTACCCTGGCCGCATTTCCACTCGATTTGTCGGGCAGGAAATGATACTTCAGAAGTTTATTGAAATAGAAGTAAAGCGACGAAACAGTTTTTACAAGTGGGTTCAGTTTTAAATTCGAATTGAAATAGATGATTATTTGATTCGCTTTTTGCACGTTTCGTTCGCCTATAGCTTTTTGTAATTCAAAGATGTTGAAGTCTTTGCTTATGCCAATGTTCTTTTCGACAATGGCAGGTGTTATAGTTGTTGCGGCAGGAAGAAGAATCATCAGCTTGTCGAGTTCGTTGGCAACTTTGCTGATATCGGTTCCAAGATATTCGGCAAGCATTGCACTTGCCTGTGGTTGTATCGGAAAGCTATTCTCTTTACAATAGTTGTTGATCCATGTAATGAGTTGATTTTCATAAATCTTTGGAGATTCGAAAACAACACCTTTTGCCCCCGCTGCTTTCAGAAATTTCTTTCGTTTGTCGATCGTTTTATACTTATAGCAAATAACCAGAATGGTTGATGCCATTGGGTTTTCGACGTACGAAAGCAACTTCTCTTCCAGATTTTTAAACTCCTGTGCTTCTTTTAAAATTACAACCTGATTGGCCGACATCATCGGGAACCGACGGGCTACAGTCAAAAGAGTGTCAATGTCAGTATCTTTTCCGTAAAGAGTGGTCTGATTAAAACTACGTTCGCCTTCCGAAAGTACATTTTCAGCAATATAATCGGAGATAAGATCAATATAATAAGCCTCTTCACCCATCAAAATGTAGATTGGGTGGTAAATTTTCTTTTTTAAATTCTGGATTATTTCGGTATGGGTCATTCGTCGAAGAATTTTAAGTGTTTAACCGAACGGTCGTTGTCGCGGAGCATAGCCATTGCGTCTATGCCGATTTGTAAATGGTCTTGGGCAAATTTTTCGGTTACAGATTTGTCGCTTTTTTCCGTTTTTACTCCTGTCGAAATCATTGGCTGATCGGAAACCAGAAGGAGAGCGCCTGTTGGTATTTCGTTGGCAAATCCGGTAATGAAAATGGTTGCTGTCTCCATGTCTATTGCCATAGCACGGGTTTTGCTAAGGTATTTTTTGAAACGGCTGTCGTATTCCCAAACCCTTTTGTTGGTAGTGAAAACAACCCCTGTGTAATAATCGCGGCCATGATCGCGTATGGCTGAAGAAACCGCACGTTGAAGGCTAAATGCCGGTAACGCAGGCACTTCTGGTGGTAGGTAATCGTCGGAAGTTCCATCGTGCCTGATTGCGGCAATGGGTAGAATCAAATCGCCAACATTATTTTTGGCTTTCAGCCCGCCACATTTTCCCAGAAACAGTACCGCTCTGGGCATTATTGCACTGAGCAAATCCATTACTGTGGCTGCATTTGGGCTTCCCATTCCAAAGTTTAAAATGGTAACATCGTTTGCTGTTGCACTAGGCATGTTCCGATCTTCACCAACAACCTCAACACCCATTCTTTCAGCAAACATATCGACATAATGCTGAAAATTAGTTAGAAGGATAAATTTTCCGAATGACTCTAAAGAGACACCTGTGTATCGTGGCAGCCAATTGTTGACTATTTCTTCTTTCGACTTCATTTTTTGTTTTGTCTTTTAGCAAAAATACAAATATTGACAGAAGTCCGCATATCTAATTTTACTAGTTTTGGCCGATTACAAATAAAACGTGGGTATGCCTGTTCAACTTCCAAAATTGAATTTTCCAGCTTCAACTTTTAAGTTGAAAGAAGTTGACGGTCATTTTTCTATTTTCGATCAGTCGCGCAGGAAGTTTGTTAACCTGACTCCGGAAGAGTGGGTGCGGCAGAATTGCCTTGCTTTTTTGCGCGATCAAAAAGGCTATCCAATGAGCTTGCTGGCGGTTGAAAAAAGCTTCAAATTGAACGGCAAATTGCTTCGCTACGATATTGTAGCATATTCAAAAACTGCAAGCCCGGTATTGTTGGTAGAGTGCAAAGCTCCTGAAATTAAGATATCTCAAAAGACTTTCGATCAGATTGCGGTTTATAATTTGGAGCTGAAAGTGCCTTATTTGATGGTGACAAACGGGCTCGACCATTATTGTTGTGTTATTGATGCTGAGAATTCGAAATTCCATTTTTTGAAGGAAATTCCTGATTTTGCAAATCTTTAGTCTGTAATTTGCGGTATAACAAATAGTTGCATCTTAATTTTGATGAGTAGGAATTTGGATTTTATTTGTATTTTTAATTCGATTTATTTTCTGTTGATATTTTTTTTGGGGAGAACAATCTTGAACAATACTCTTTGATGGTTTAGAATGAAATATTTTGGAAGAGTGTTGATTCTTAATGATATTACTATGAGGAATTTTCTTTTTTTATTGGTGCTGGTTGCATCTTTTTTTTCTGCGGGGGCGGCAACTGTCAATCGGGATGAGGCTAAAATAATTGCATTGAACTGGATGAACTCGCAGGGCGGGAAATATTATACTATAGATGATGTTGCTTCAATATATTCTCGGGTCGAAGATAGTATCCCAAAGCTTTATGTCGTTTCGTTCGATTCTGTTGGGTGGGTTATGATTTCCGGAACCGATCAGGTAGAACCGGTTTTGGGCTATTCAAATAATTCAACTTTTGATGTCGAATCATTACCCGATCAGGCTAAGTGGTGGTTAAATCAACGGTCGGATGAAATTTCAACCGTAATTGAGAAAAAAATTATTCCTTCAGCTGATTTGCAGCGAAAGTGGAAATCGATGGGTGCAAAGTTGATCGAAAAGAAAAACCTTTCGATATTGAAAAGCTCTATGGCAGGGCCACTTTTGAGCTCAACATGGGGACAAGGGCGTTATTACAACGGAATGGCTCCTGCTGATGAACGAAGCTCGGCCGGGAATGGCCATGTATGGATTGGCTGTGTGGCAACAGCAATGGCTCAGATTATGAAATACTGGCAATATCCATCATCGGGCTTAGGCTCTCATAGTTACAGTCATCCCGATTATGGTACTCTCTCTGCCGATTTTGAGAATTCTAATTACGACTGGTCTTATATGTCGAACAGTTTATCGGGCGATGAGGCTGAAGTTCAGGAGTTAAGTTATCATTGTGCTGTTGCTGTCGATATGGATTTTGGTCCATACAGTTCCGGAGCTTTTTTGGAAGAGGCAACAAGTGCGTTTCACAACTACTTCAAATATAATTCTGTTGTGTTTGGATCGAGTAAAAGTCGATGGGATGATGCCGAGTGGGAATCTCTTTTAATGAGGGATCTTGATGCCGGCAGACCTGTGTTTTATTCGGGTTACAATCAGTCATATACTAATGGACATGCATGGGTTTGTGATGGTTATGCCGGTTCTTATTTTCATTTTAACTGGGGGTGGGGAGGCACTGCCAACGGCAACTACCTTCTGTCCGATTTGACCCCGGCAAGTAGTAACTACTCTTATAATCAGGCTGCAATATTTAGCATAGAACCAGTTCGGCAAGACTATTTTAGCTTTCCTTATACTGAGACTTTTGAGAGCGGGAGTGCGGGTGAATATAGTGTTATGGGGGTTAGTCAGGTTACTTCTGAAGATAGTCATATTGGAACCCGAAGTTTAAGGCTTGGGAAAGATGGTGTTAGCTCAGATGCTGTTAATGCAGCCTCACTTTGTTTCTTGGTGCCTGCAAGCTCGTTAGTGAATTTCTGGGTGAAGCGCGTTGCTGCCGAGGCTTCGGCTTTTAATCAGCAAAAAGTATTGTTGATGAATGAATGGGGCACAACCCCTTTAGTTACTGTTTTCGATGGCGATTATAACGACGATGAATGGATTAATTATAGTATCGATCTTTCGGCTTATGCTGGCCGGGTAGTGCGGCTTTTGTTTGTTCAGGAAGTTCATGATTACACTAAGCCTCAGTGGATGTATGTCGATGATATTTCAATTACTGGAACCAGTGTCAATTTCTCGCCTTTTTCACCTTCGAACCCTACTCCGCACGACGAAGAAACAAGTGTTTCAGTCACTCCTCAATTAAAATGGTCGAGTGGCGATCCTAATGGCGACAATCTTGTTTTTCAGGTATATCTGGGTAATACAAATCCACCTCCTTTGGTTGGTTCTGTTTTCGACAATGAATATAATCCGTCAACGTTAACCCAGAAAACAAAATATTACTGGCAAGTTGTTGCCGACGATGGTGAAATTAAGACACCAGGCTCGGTTTGGTCGTTTACCACACGAGGTATTCCTCCTACTGTGGCTAGTTGTGGGGTCGCAAATATTACTAATACGTCAGTTGATATCTGTGGAAAAATTATCGATAAGAATGGCGAAGTAGTTACCTCTGAGGGTGTTTGTTGGGGGACTTCTGCAAATTCGTTTTCGTGTTCTGAATACGCAGGAACAATAGACTCGCTGTTTACGTGCAGCATTACCGCACTAACTCCGTATACTACTTATTTGTATAAAGCTTTTGCCGAAAGCAACGAGGGTGTTGGTTACAGCAATGTGCTGTCGTTTAAAACACTGTCCGATTATGCCGTTCTATCTAATTTTTCAGCCGAAGATATTACACGTACTTCTGTTACAATAAATTATAACATTCAAAAGGTTTACGATTCGGCTATAACCCGCAGAGGCGTTGTTTGGTCTACTGAACCAAATTTTGATCCGTTAACTGCTCGGAAAGTCGAGGAGTTGGGGACTTGGAAAGAACCTGCCCGATTCTCAACTTTTATAACCGATTTGGTTGGTCCAACGGTAATTTATTATCGTGTATTTGCTGAGAACTCGGTTGGAATTTCTTACTCTCCTGAACTTGCTTTTCAAACTCCAAATAAGGCACCAACCATCGACCTTGATGCAGATAATAGTACAAAAGCGAATTTTACAGGGTTCATGGGGAAAGTTTACGAACAGCAAACAGGTGGAATTTTGGCCGATGTTGATGTGGATATTAAAGACGAAGATGGCGATTCAATTAGAAAAGTGATTGTTAAGCTTAATAATCCGATTGACGGCGATGGCGAATTTATCACCTTTACTGGCGATGAAACGAGCCTGACAGTTTTGGGAGAGGGAACAGATTCTCTGATTCTTGAATCTTGGCAACTCTCTAACATCGAATGGAATAAAATAATTCAAAACATTGAATACTTCATTGATTACGACGCTCCAACCAATAGAACAAAGCGCAATATATCCGTTTATGTTTCCGATGGGTTCGATTTGAGTGATCCGGCAATAGCTCAGATTACTGTTCTTTTGGTTAACGATCCTCCGGTTCTTAAAATCGCGCCTTCGTTAGATTCAATTCCTGTTTTAGGCGGAAAAGTTTTTGTAAACCCGGGCGTTTGGGCCGACGAGCTTGACGGTGAACCTTGTGTGTACAATTACTCCTACAAATGGCAGGTTAAGAGTGCCGATGGCGAGGTTGTTACAATAGAAGATAGCATTCGGCAAACAATCATCATTTCAGAAGAATATTGTGGCGATTCAATCCGTTTTGTCGAAACTGTTACCGATAGTGGTTGTGGTGGATTTAATGTTGCCGAAACTTCTGCTCCAAGTAAATGGTACGAAGTTCAACGTGTTCCTCAATCAGTTACGTTTAGCTTTATTCCCGGAGTTGCTATTAATCAACGCTATCATAAGCTTAGTGGAGGTGCATCTTCAAAATTACCACTTACTTTTGAAGTCCCTTCAAGTTCGAATGTGATAATATCGAATGATACTGCATATTTTCAGAGTGTTGGGCGTTCTGTTGTATCTTGTTTTCAGGAAGGAAATGCATGTTATCTTCCTTCTGATAAAGTTTTCAGAATAATTCAGGTGTTGAAAGGAAGTCAGTCAATTGTTAATGCAAAAGATTTTACTGCCAATATTGGAGATAAACGGGTGAAATTTCTGGCAGAAGCAACTTCAGGGTTGCCGCTTTCTGTAGTAAGTTCTAACCCCGATGTAGCTTATTTGTCTAATGATTCAATAGTGCTTGCCGGAATTGGAACTACCACATTCACAATCTCTCAGGTGGGAGATGAAAATTTTAATCCCGCTGCCGATGTAGTGATGAAGATTGCTATTTCGAAGGGAAGCCAGATAATCACGCTTTTATCCAACGATTCAATTTATTACAGCAAAGACAGCATCCAACTTATTGCCACATCTTCGGCAGGACTTCCGGTAAGTATTGTATCCTTGAACCCCGAAATTGTTGAAATTAACGATGGGTTGGTCGAAATAAAATCGCTTGGAAATGCCGAGATAAAGTTAACTCAAGCTGGCAATGATTTCTGGAATGCTGCTAATGATTTGATTATTAAGCTCTATTTGCTGAAAGGAAAGCAAAGTGTTGAAATAGAACAAATACCTCAACTGAATTATAATTCACTTCCATATCAGCCGGTTGTTACATCATTATTGGGATTTGAAACGTCTCTCTCAGTTTCCGATAATTCTATTGCTGAGATTGTTGACGGCAAAATTGTTGTTAAGGGAGTGGGCAAGACCTTTGTGGTTGCCACTCAAGCCGGAAATGAGTTCTGGGAAACAGCTTCGGCAAAGGCTGTATTGAACGTTGGCAAAGGCGATCAGTCTATTATTTCATCAATACCCGACACCGTTTTTGTGGGCGATCGATTTGGTTTTTCCAATGTGGTTGCATCTTCAGAATTGCCTGTTGTGGTCTCATCTTCAGATAAAAATGTGCTGGATATTTCGGACGATTCAATTTTAGTTAATGGCGAAGGTGTTGCAATATTGAGCTTTGTGCAGGCTGGCGATGGTAACTTTTTGTCAGCTAATTCAAACCAGAAGATTGTAGCAGTAAAAAGCGTTGGTGGCGAACTTTACAGGAACCTTAATTTCTCGTTGTTCCCTAACCCTTCGTTGGGCGATGTGAATCTGGTTGTCGACAATAATGTTGAATTCCCGTGCTATGCAAGTGTGGTAAATACTCTTGGTATGATGGTCCGATCTGTCAATATTTCATCCTCTTATACCTTGCTTGAACTTAAAGATATTCCTTCGGGTGTTTATTTTGTAATTGTGCGTTCTTCACAGTATTATAACATTCAGAAGCTTGTTATTAAGAAGTAATTCCTGTAAGGTAAGAAAAGTTGTACTTTTAGGCGGTTTATAAAAGATCTGGTTATGTCGATAGAAAAACTATCTGAAGAGAGTTATCAGTTGTTGAAATTGTTGGTTAAAACGCCCTCATTGTCAAGAGATGAAGAGGGGGCAGCAGTCGTAATTCGCAAGTTTCTAGCCGACTCTTTGATTCCTTTTTCTCAAGAAAAATGCAACACTTGGTGTTTTAATAAATATTGGGATAACAGTAAGCCTGTAATCCTCCTTAATTCGCATATCGATACCGTAAAGCCTGTTGAGGGTTGGACTTACGATCCCTTTGGCGCAACCGAAGAAGATGGTAAACTGATTGGCTTGGGTAGTAACGATGCCGGAGCTCCGCTTGTTTCGTTGCTTGCCGTGTTCCGATATTTTTACGAGCGGCAAGATCTCCCGTTCAACCTTGTTTTTGCAGCCACTGCCGAAGAAGAGAGTTCTGGACTTTATGGCATGGCATTGTTGGTCGAAGCTCTCGAGCGAGTCGATTTTGCTATTGTTGGCGAACCAACTCAAATGAAACTTGCCATTGCCGAAAAAGGGTTGCTGGTTTTTAATTGTGTTGCGCACGGAAAAGCTGGTCATGCTGCCCGCAACGAAGGTGTTAATAGCATCTATTTGGCAATAAAAGACATAGAGAAAATTCAGAACTATAAATTCGATCGGGTCTCGCCAATTTTGGGCGAAGTAAAAATGACCGTTACAATTATCGAAGCTGGAACTCAACACAATGTTGTTCCCGATACCTGTAAGTTTGTGATCGATGTACGTACTAACGAATGTTATACAAACGATGAGATTGTTGATATTATCCAGAATCTTTTAGATTCGGAGGCTATTCCACGTTCGCGCAGGTTGAATTCTTCAGGACTTGAGTTTGACCATCCTTTTGTTGTGAAAGCACAAAGCTTAGGCATTGAGTGTTATGGTTCCCCAACAATGAGCGATCAGTCGTTGATGCCTTACAAGTCGGTTAAGATGGGGCCTGGCGATTCTGCTCGTTCGCATACAGCAAATGAGTTTATTTTTAAAGAAGAAATAAAATCGGGAATCGATTGCTACATCCGTTTACTTGAAGGGTTGGTTCTCTGAGTTATCTCTTTTATGTTTCTGAGCTTTCCATCCTTTTAACTATTTTTGCCACAAATTACAACTATACCAATGAGCGATTCAAAAATAAATTCAGGGAAAATCTGGGAAAAAGGTATCCCTGTCGACAAGTTAATAGAAGACTTTACTATTGGTAAAGATCCCGAAATGGATATGTTCCTTGCGCCTTTCGATGTTCTTGGTTCAATGGCCCATGTTAAGATGCTTAACTCAATTGGTCTTATAAAAGATGCCGAACTGCCAGTTCTTCTGAGTGGTTTGGTTCAGATTTACGATGAGATAAAAGCCGGAAACTTTGTAATTGAAGAGGGAATTGAAGATGTTCACTCGCAGGTCGAACTTTTGCTAACTCGCAGGTTAGGCGACGTGGGTAAGAAAATCCACAGCGGCCGTTCGCGCAACGATCAGGTTTTGCTCGATGTTAAGTTGTACATCCGCAACGAAATAAAGGAAGTTGTAGCTGCCGTTCAGAAGCTTTTTGATGTTCTTATACGAAGAAGCGAAGAAGGAGAAGATATACTAATGCCGGGTTATACCCATCTTCAGGTGGCAATGCCTTCATCTTTTGGACTTTGGTTTGGCGCTTATGCCGAAAGTTTGACCGACGACTTGCAGTTAATGAATTCGGTGTGGAAAATATCGAACCAAAACCCTCTTGGCTCTGCCGCTGGGTATGGATCGAACTTCCCTCTCAACCGTCAGATGACCACCGATTTGCTTGGTTTTGATAACATGAATTACAATGTTGTTTATGCCCAAATGGGACGGGGAAAAGTTGAACGCGGCGTTGCTTTTGCGTTGTCGTCTGTTGCTTCAACCTTATCGAAAATGGCTTACGATGTTTGTCTGTTTATGTGTCAGAACTTTGGGTTTGTTTCTTTGCCCGATAACCTGACAACCGGATCGAGCATTATGCCCCACAAAAAGAATCCCGATGTTTTTGAATTGGTGCGAGCTCATTGTAATAAAATTCAGGCTCTTCCCAATGAAATCCTGATTATGACCAACAACCTGCCAAGTGGTTACTTTCGCGATTTGCAGATTGTGAAAGAGGTCTTTATTCCAGCATTTAAAGAGTTGAAAGATTGTCTCGAAATTGCAGCTTATGCTGTTAATTTCATGAAAATCAACAATAAAATACTCGACGATAAAAAGTATGATCTAATTTTCAGTGTCGAAGAAGTTAATAATCTGGCCAGTGGTGGAATGCCATTTCGCGATGCATACAAACATGTGGCGCAGAAGATTATGGACGAAACTTTTATACCTACAAAAAGAGTAAAACATACGCACGAAGGCAGTATCGGAAATTTGTGTAACGATCAGATTCAATTGAAGATGAATGCTATTGTTGCGAACTTTAATTTTAGTAAAGTTGATAACGCTTTATCTGATTTGCTTCAGGTTTAAATAGAAACATTTTTTCTTTTGAATTTTTAAGAAAGGCGAAGTTGGATTATTACCAATTTCGCCTTTCTTTTTCACTATAATCATTCTTGTTAAGTTAATAAATACTGGGTTTATCTTGTTTGTTTGTGTTGCAACTCGTTATTTCACATTTGGTTCTATGGGTGATGATTCAGTGTGCATAAACAAAAATATTTGAATCAAATAAATTGCGAATTATTTTTTTTATGTAATTTGGAGCCATTAAAAATTAAGTTAACCCTTTTAAATTTATTAAAAATGAAAATCGAAAAAGTTAAAGAAGCCGTTCAGAAGTGGAGCGAGATACGAACTTCGGCAAAAGATGTAATTTCTTATTTCAAACAGGGATGTTGTTTTAAGATTGAAAAATCGCAGTATGAAATGTGGAAAAAGAAATCGCCCGATAGCTTGCATGCTTACATGGGTATCTTCGAAACTAAGCTTTGTATTATTTTGATCGACAGTGAATCGGACAAAGATGCTGCTGCAAATGAAGACTATATCTTTGTTCAGTATTACTTGCCAGGCTTGGATATTAAAGAAGAAGGTTTTATCGACAATGCCGTTAAAGGTGGCATTAAGGTTAAAGAAGCTTTGAAACGTGGTGTTCAATGGACAATTTTCATGGAGTCGTGGGTTGTGAACAATGTTGATGCAACTTATGGGATATTCCAGGCTTTCGACATTCCGTTTGGCGACATTAAGAAGTTATTTAAAACACCGGGAGTTAATGATAGTGTTGCATTGTTTGGATTGTGCAGCAATAACACAGCCGACCTAAGTTTTTGGGGGTTAAAAGACTATGCAGACGAATTAAAGAGCGGGCAAATAGTTAAAGTTGGTGTTGAAGATTTTGTATGCCCTGTTCCGCCTATGGGAAGCGGTACTTATAGCTTATTAAAGTAGTATTGGGTTATGGATCAAGGTCAGCTTTGGAATATTGTATCTTTTATTTCACCATTTATTTTGGTTGTTGGGGTTTTGTTTGGTGTTCTGAAATTCAGGAGACTTAAAGAAACCAACCGTTTGATTGTTATGTATTTCGTTGTTATGTTGATCGTTGATCTGCTATCTCGCTTCTTCGGATATTTCTCACAATCAAAGTATAACCTGTTTTTGATCCCTATTTATGGGTTTCTTGAACTGGGTGTCTTTTCAGTAATGTATTATAAGTACATTCTTCGAAGCAAGAGTAAGTATCTGTTGTCCTTTATTGTATTCATGCATCTGCTAATATTGGTGGAGATATTTTTTGGCAAGGGGCTATTTCACCCCGAGTCCTTTCAGTCGTTTGGAAAAGTAATAGCAGATGCATCTATTATTCTTTATAGTATTTACTTCTATTTGAAAATATTTAAAGGGCAGATACCTATTCGCTCCGAATATGCGTTTCTGAATGCGGTTGTGCTCATATATTTCTCAATCAATTTGATTATTTATTTGGCTATCAATTTCCTTGTAAATGCTCAGTTCAAACTGGTTGTTGCTTTCTGGATTATCAATTTGTTATCAGTAATCGTTTTCGAACTTATTCTAATTTCATTGTTATGGAAGGATGGCAGAACCCGCAAAACTTTGCCATAGGGCTTTTTATTGCATTGTTGTTTGTTGCTGCACTTGTACTAGGTGTGGTTTTGCTTATGCAAGCTTACTCCAAGCGCATTATGCAAGAACAGGAAAAGCTAACGCAGGCCAAAGTTGAATACCAGCAGTCGTTGTTGCTGAATAGTGTGCTCGCTCAGGAAAAAGAGCGCGAGCGCATAGCAAAAGATCTTCACGATGACCTAATTTCTAAACTAACGGTTCTGACCTATGCCCTTCAGATTGAAAATAGTAAAGTGAAACCTGTTGAATTGCTGAATGAATCGATAAAAATAGCCCGTAGAATTACTCACGACCTAACACCGCCGTTGCTCGATCAGACTTCGCTAAAAGATTTGATCGACGACTTTGTGGCACCTTTATCTCAATCGTATTCAATAGATTGTTTCTATACTAACCACCAGCTTCGTGTGTTGAATGGTGATGTTAAACTACAGCTTTTCCGCATTGTGCAAGAGGTTATAAACAACATGCTTAAACATGCCAAAGCATCCGAAATAAAAATAAACCTGAGAATAACGAACTCCGCCGTTTCGTTGGTTGTTGGGGATAATGGTGTTGGGTTCGATACCACACTTAATGCCAAAGGTCTTGGCCTTAAGAATATTGAACTTCGGACCCAGATTTTAAAAGCACATTCTAAATTTAAATCGCGACCAGAAAAAGGGTCCACATTTCTTTTTTTATTACACCTATAACTAAAAAATAAACGTTCATGGAAAATTCGAATACAAAAATTCGTCTGGCAATTGTCGACGATGAAGAGTTGATTGTTATGTTACTTACCGATTACTTGACTAAGCTCGAGAAATATGAAGTTGTGTTGTCGGCAAACGATGGTAGCTTTATTGTTGAAATGTTGAGGCAAGCTGAGGTGTTGCCCGAAATTATCCTTCTCGATTTACAGATGAAGAATATGAACGGCATTGAAACGACTACTATTATCAAAAGAGAGTTCCCCGAACTGAAGATTATTGTTGTCTCTTCGCATTATAAAAAATCATTCATGGGTTATATGCTCAAACTTGGCGTTTGCGCATTCCTGCCCAAAGGTATTGCACCTTCAAAACTTGCCGAGGCTGTTGAAGAAGTTCATACGCGAGGTTATTATTTTATGGAAGATCAGATTGATGTGATGAGGAAACAAATTTCGACCAGTGTGCCAGTACCTGCATTGAGCTCAGTTGATGAGCTGTTTAGCGAGCGCGAAATTGAAGTTCTCAGACTTATTTGCCAGCAATTTACAGCCCCGCAGATTTCCGAAAAGTTATTTATCACCAAAAGGACTGTCGAGGGGCATAAAAGCAATTTGCTGATGAAAACTTCAACCCGAAATACGGCAGGATTGGTTGTCTTTGCTATTCAGAATAAGATAATTGACATCGACGAATGCTTTACGTCACATTAGTAGCTTGAGTTCGACTTTATTTTTGAACTTTTAAAATAAAATCGAACTCAGGTTCGTGAGCACGTATTTATACCTGTTTTTAAAAACAGGTATTTCCTACCTTTTTTCCGATTGTGTTTTCCCTGATCTTTGTTTTGACATTTGACTCAGGTAATATCTCTTTTGTCTCTATTCGAACACTTTTAAATGGCGATCAGAACTAAAATGAGAATTATCCTAGGGTCAAAAACTAATCTTAAAACATTAAAAAACACTATTATGGAAAATCAAGTTGGATTATTTATTGCAGCCTACAGAATTACTACAGGTATGGCTGGAGCTCAAACCCTTGAGTTGCATTTGGCAGTTTCTACCCCCGATAGAAAAGTGAGCGGAACAGGTGTTATCTCTCAGGCTGTTAACCCTCCTTTGCATGAAGTTATTGTTGTTAATGGAGTTTATTCTATTATGACAGTAATGCCTAATAACACACACATTCAAGTTCGCCTTGAAGGTTCAAATGGTGTGTCAATTATTATGGTTCTTGAAAAAGATTGGGCTTCGGGTAAGGCCAATTATTCATTCGTTAACCCAAGCGGGCAAACTGTTGAATTGAAAGATATACCAGTAGTTAAGATCTAATAATTTTTTGTTTGAACTCATTATCCGACCGATTTGCCCCTTTTCGTTTAGGATAGCGATGTCTCAGCAACCTCTCTAAATTGCAATTTAAGTTAGACTTGTCTAATACGAAAAAGCTGGGCGTTTATGTTCAGCTTTTTTTATTCAATCATTGAATCGGGAATCATTAAAAATGAAACGAACATGTTGCTTCACAATACCTGAGAGAATGATAATAATTCCAGCAATATGTGAGTTCCATACTACCATTAAAAATCAAATTGTTATAGAATGAAAAGTCAGAGTTTGTTTATTCTCTCTTTACCAAGAAGTTTGTCGTCAGCAGTGTTCAACATGAGCAGCATGGCTCTTGGTTTACAGCAACCCAATTGGACCAGCGATGGCGAGATTCTGAACTCTGATCGGATCGATCATTCAATTTGTTCTGTTGCCCCATTCCCAAAGTATTCACACAACGATCGTAATCAGGCCGATGTGTGGCGAATGTTTGATTTTCTCGATCAGGTTGTTCTTCCATCAGGATATATTTATAAAGACGTGGTGCAACCTTTTGTAATAACCGAGTGGTTGAGGACTAAAAAATTTCCCGTTTTGATTATTGAGCGCGATGTTGTTGATGTTGCTTATGCAATGCTAATGCGCAAATGGAATTATCCTTCTGATATTGTTGTAAATACAGAAGTCGATGTTTTAACCGGGCTGGTTAAAGGATTAAAAGCTGCTGAATTAGAATTAAAAAAACTTGATGGAGAGCGTATTCACTACAATGAACTTATTCATAACGAAACAAGCCTCCATTTGGCACTTAAAAATTTATACCCACGAAAGAGAATTCCAGAGATTTTTTACATCAACAATAATTTTATCTCTTACCGGAACAATATCGAATTAAGAAAAGAAACAGCTGTTTACAAGCAACTGTCATCTATACAAGTATGATACATTTTATTTATTAATCCCTAAAAATCATTCAAAATGAAAATCATTAACAAATCACAAAGTAAAATTTACTATCAGGTTACCCCTAGTGGAACTGTTCTTTCAGGTTCAGAGGTTATTGCTTCTGGATTCTTGGACAAAGGCCATGACATTGAGTTTTCGCTCGACAATGCAGGCATGAGCCCTATTGTTTATGTAAAAGGTGCCGATAATTACGCCGAAGGCAATATCGTATTGAAGGTGAAAGATGAACATAGCGAAGTTCTTCTTCAAATGATAGAATTGTAGGAGTGGCCTAAATAAAGGCACAGCATAGTCCTTTTATGCTGTGCCTTTTATATCGTTTTAAAAATTCATTTAAAGCTTAATTAATTGTCAATGAGAGAATCGCACGATAAACAGCCGGTATTACTTGCCATAGGCGATGCAATTGCCCCTACAGGTTTTGCACGGGTAATGCACAATATTCTGGGTAACCTAACCGATGATTTTGATATTCATCAAATTGGGATCAATTACCACGGTGATCCCCACAATAAACTGTGGAAAATTTATCCGGCAAAGAATGGTGGCGATCTTCGAGGTGTTGGCCGTGTAGCTCTAAAGGTTGAAGAGTTGCACCCTGAGCTTATTTTCTTGCTGAACGATATCTGGGTACTTGTTGATTACGTTTGTGAAATCAGGAAAACTGGGCACGACTGTCCTATTATTGCCTATTGCCCAATTGACGCCGGACCTGTAGACGAAGAAATGTTGCTGAAACTGGAAGGAGTTGCTCAATTTGTTGTTTACACCCAATTTGCAGCCAACGAAGTAGCTATAGCATTGGCAAAGATAAGGAGTTGGAAACCCGATTTTATCTTTCCTGAGGTTAAAGTAATTGCCCATGGCGTTGATACCGATATGTTTTACCCATTAAAGAGGACGCCCGACAATTCGGTCGACAGGCAATTTGCAACCAAACTTATTTACGGCGACGACCCCGAAATGAAAGATACATTTATTGTGTTGAATGCCAACCGTAACCAACCACGAAAACGTATTGATATTACAATAAAAGGCTTTGCAAAATTCGCCAAGGGTAAGCCCGACAATGTAAAACTTCATTTGCACATGGGTATTCAGGATGCCGGATGGAATGTAATAAAGCTGGCTAAGCGTTTCGGTATTTACGACCGCCTTATTTTAACTTCCGATTCGAATAATCTTCCAGGTGTTTCCGACGGCGAGCTTAATCGTATTTACAACTCTGCTTCGGTGGGCATCAATACTTCGATAGGAGAGGGATGGGGTTTGGTCGCTTTTGAGCATGCAGCTGCCGGTGGAGTGCAAATTGTTCCTAACCATACCGCATGTAAAGAGCTTTGGCACGAACATGGCCTTTTGCTCGATGTTACTGAAACAATAGTTACCGAAGGCTTGCTTACCGAAGGATACCTTGTTTCGTCCGATCATCTTGCAGCTCAGCTCGAGTTTTTGTACACTCACCCCGAAGAGCTGAACCGCTTATCGTTCAACGGAATTGTTTACGCAAAGCAACAATCTTTTCAGTGGTCAACAATTGCCAGCGAATGGAAACTTCTGTTTGAAGAAGAGTTAAATCTGCTAGAGACTGTAGAGGCTTCACTCGAACAATGCCTATGATGAATGAGTTCATTATTTAAAATTCAGCCTTACTTCTTTTTGCTAATTGGTTTTTCTATGTAGAACTAAATTGCATTTTTGTATTTTATATTCTCCTGTTATTTAGAATGATAACACAACTTTTGTTGATGTGTAATCCGGAAAATAAGACGATGTAGTTAGATTGCGTCTTTTAAAGATTCGAACCGGATTATTCGCCTTCGCTATATTTTTTCTTGCCAATTTTTTTTGAAAATGCATTGGGGGTATAGCCTCACTTCGATGTCATAAGCACAAACCATTAAAAACATTGTGTGAAAATGATTAAAAATATATCTTTAGTTTCAAAATAGAACTCTTGGAACTATCAGATAAGCATATAGTAGATTGCATACAACATGGCGACGAGCAGGTTTTTGAATTGTTTTTCAGAAACTACTATGAGCGTTTGTGCAATTATGCTAATACAATCCTTAACGATATGGATGAGGCTGAAGAGATGGTACAAAATGCATTTTTAA
>CAZRXT010000012.1:0-4010 GCA_964604035.1 uncultured Prolixibacteraceae bacterium
TTGCAATAGATTACAAGCCGAACTTCAACTTTACTGGCCGAACTTCGTGGTATCAAGGGCAGATTGGGATCTCGCTCAGAGCGGTTCTGGTTAGTGGCTCAGCATGGAACAAGCGTCACAAGAAAAAGAAAAATTCAGAGCTCGATAGTTTTTTCGACGATCTTTTCAAAAAGGATAGCAAGTAATTTGTTTGAATTTCTTTGGAAACAAAGCAACCAGTAGAACAAAGAATTCGTCTATGTTCAAACTTAACAATTAAAAAGATGAACAAACTATTGACTGCAACTTTATTATTGGCTTTTGTAATGGTTGCGTGTGAAAAATCAGAAGTAGAAAATAACGATGGCATACAGATCACAATGGGTTCAGTTTGTGGCTGGTGCGCCGGGTCTGACTCAATCGTTATCACTTCAGATAATATGATTTACACAACCTATTCACCATGCGACACCACCATTGAGGAAACCCGACATAAAACCAACACTAAAGACTGGAAAGAGCTAACCGATCTTCTTGATTATGAAGAATTCGAAAAAATAGATATCAATACCTGCTACGTTTGTGCCGATGGTTGCGACACCTGGATTACGGTAAAAAATGGAGAATCAAGTCATAGCATCCGATTCGGATATCCCGATTCACTTGCCATACAACCAATTATACCATTCATCAACAAATTAGATTCGTTACGAACCGTTTTAAGTCCCAGAAAGGAAGAAGATCAATAAAAGTGAGGCAGGTTGCTGTGTTAATGAAATTATTAAGTAGAACAAAATAAGAGAGCAATGTCGGTTTCGGTTGAAATAATCTTTCTAAATTCGCATTGAATCAAAAAATATAACACCATGTTTTCAGGAATTGTTGAAGAAGCCGGCAAAGTAGTTGCCATTGAGAAAGATCAGGAAAATTACCATTTCACGCTCACTTGCTCGTTTGTTGATGAGCTAAAGATAGACCAAAGCCTTTCGCACAATGGGGTTTGCCTTACAGTTGTAAAAATCGACAATAAAAAGAAAACCTATACCGTAACTGCAATTAAGGAGACTATCCTGAAAACGAACCTTGGTTTTTGGGAAGTTGGCAGCGAAGTAAACCTTGAGCGCAGTATGATGATGAACGGGCGTCTCGATGGCCATATTGTTCAAGGTCACGTAGATCAGACCGCAGTTTGCAAAAAAGTTGAAGAAGCTGATGGTAGCTGGTACTTCACTTTTGAATACGAAATTGACAAAGAAAAAGCCAAACAAGGATATATGACAGTTGAAAAAGGTTCTGTTACGGTTAATGGAGTAAGTCTGACTGTTGTAAACTCAAAAGAAAACAGTTTTCAGGTAGCCATAATTCCATTTACTTATGAGCACACAAATTTTCACACCTTTGAGGTTGGTTCTGTAATTAATATTGAATTCGACATTATTGGAAAATACCTTAGCAAGTTGCTTGTCATAAATCAATAACACTTTTAACAATCCAATTTACAATCAATCATTTGTTTTTTGGAAAACTTTCATCTAAATAATTGGAAAATCATTTAGTTATGAGTACCTTAGGACATAAATAATCTATTTATGTCTTATTTAGGTGAGCGATTTGGTTTTGACGAGGTAGATTTGACTGTTGACGAAAGAATTAAAGTCGATGAGCAGATCAAAAATTCAGATCATAAACGATTAGATTTTTTTTCAATTCTTACAGCAATATTAAGTGCTGTAATGCTACTGCTTGATTTTATCTTTTTCGATAATCAAAATCAGGCGTATTACGTTGTTTCTGACCTAATTCTTTTTATCTGTTCGCTTTTAGTGGTTGCCAATTTCACTTTGTTGAAATTTAAGAACAGTAAATTCGCTAACACATTCAAATCATTCTCATACAATCTTTTTGTTCCACTCATATTACTGTGGTCAACCACGATAGCTGCAATTGAACCAAATTCAATTTTAAACATTGTAACTTTCTACTTTGTATTTTTCTTAATTACATTTTCAGTGTTTATCAAATTCAAAACGCTGATTATATATTACATAGCTATTTTCTCAGCATACATAATACTTTCTTTAACACTGAAAAATCAAATATTTTCAGAGACACTTCTTGCAATTGCAATTGTGTGCTTAGTAATTCTACCATTTTACTACTATTTTAAACTATTGAAATACAATTCAAACGCTACCAATTATAAATTAGTATTACTGCATGCAAGCCTAGAAAAAGAAGTTTTGAGCAGAATAAGCGAGTTGCAACATGTTAATAGTGATCTTGAAAATGAAATTGGGAAACGAAAAATAGTTGAATTCAAACTACGCGAAACTCTGAAACAAGCCGAATTAAGTGAGCGTCTTAAATCTGAATTTCTAGCAAATATTTCTCATGAAATCAGAACTCCACTAAACTCCATAGTTGGATTTAGCCAGATGATAACCGAAGATGGTGTTACGTTGGATATGAAAAAGCAATTTCAAGAGCTTATTGCAAGTAATACAATGTACCTGCTATCAACCATCGACGATATTTTTGACGCATCGCTGTTGCAAGCCGACCAAATAAAACCTATAAACAAACCAGTGAATATCAACTCTTTTATCGAGAATATTTTTTACGAAACAAATAGCATTTGCTTAAAATACCAAAAAACACATTTGCAGCTTATTAAAAAACCATTAGATGATAAGAATTTGAAAATTATTACCGACGAATATTATCTTAAAAAAGCTTTCGTGCGACTTATCGACAATGCGTTTAAATTTACAAAAGATGGGTACATTGAAATTGGAATACTCCAAACAATGACAACAATTGAGTTTTACGTTGAAGATACAGGAATTGGAATCAAGGAAAAAGATCAAATAATTATATTTGAGCCCTTTGTGCAGGGAAATGGATCGTTTAGCCGAGGTTTTGGCGGTTCCGGACTTGGACTTACAATTGTAAAAGGAATGGTCAGTGCTCTAGGTGCTAGCCTCAATTTCACATCAAAAGAAAACGAAGGTTCAAAATTCTCTATTGTATTCAACAAGGTATTTATCGATCGTTCGTAATTTGAAAGATGCTATGCCATCATTAAATGTTCAATTAGAATTTTAACTCCAATAATTATCAGAATAATACCACCAAAAATCTCAGAACTTCCAGCAATCTTCTTACCCGCATTTCTGCCCATATAAATACCCGAGAGAGAAGCAATTAGAGTAACAACCCCAATTATTATCGCAGGCATTAACATTGAATCGTAGAAAAAAGAAAAGCTTATTCCAACAGCAAAAGCATCAATACTTGTAGCAATAGCCATCGTTATTAACACTCTCCATTGTAAAGGATTTTTGACTTTTTTCTTCTCAATAGGTTCTCTTCCTTCAATAATCATCCTCACTCCAAGGAAAACTAACAATCCAAAAGCAATCCAATGATCGGCACTTTGAATTAAGTCTTTGAATGCAGAACCCAGAAGCCACCCCAAAACTGGCATAAGAGCCTGAAAAACAGCAAGAGTTAATGCAATCTTTAATGCATCTGCAATTTTCAGATGCTTTCGACATAAAGACAAACCACTACAAATAGAGATTGCAAAAGAGTCGAACGATAATCCGATCGCAACAAGTAAAAGAGATATAAAATCCATTAAATCTGATCGTTATTTAAAAAAAAAGAAAACGGTTACTTCGGTAAAATCTTCTGTATCTCTGATTTGAATGTTTGTTTGTTTTGCTTCTTATTACTCACAACACCCATTGTCTTCGTAGGATTTCCTTTTATTGGACAATACATAAAAGAAGGTATGCTTTTGACTTCCATAACATACATTAATTCTTTTTCCTTTTCAATATTGACTTTATAGAAATCAACTTTACCTTGAAACTCAAGCGCAAGTTCTTCCAAAACAGATGAAGCAGTTTGACATTTAACACTGCCTTCAGAATAAAAAAAGACAACACACGGGTTACGTCCTTTATAAACCCATGTTTCAGGGTTTTTATCGTAATCCATAACCTTTGCAATAAAATCAGTTTTGG
>CAZRXT010000012.1:4110-19877 GCA_964604035.1 uncultured Prolixibacteraceae bacterium
TCATCATAACTATCGTCATCATCATCATCTGCCAAATCTTCAACTTCGAGTTCAGTATACTTACTTGAATACTCTTCTTTTATGCCTTCTTTAAGCATACCCTCGTCATCAAAATCATCATCATCTTCAATAATCTTGATTGCCTCACCAACAGTCATCCTGACCATGTAGTACTTATCTTCTGTCTCAAAAGGCAAAGCACTTACAATCAATCCATCTTTGTTTGTAAAACGGATAAGGTTATCACTGAATCCAAAAGGATACTCAAGTTTTATTTTTTCTTGTAGTTCAAGTGGTAGTTTGTCGTAATCCTTAATTACCCTTGGTTTACTGTTGTTCATTTCAAAAAAGTTTAAAAGTTTAAACACCCCCAAAAAACTAAAACAAAATCTTTTACTCTTCTGATAATTAGTTGGGATTCGATTCTATCAATCATCAATATTTATGTGGGCAAAATACAAAACTTTTAAATATATATACATTTCAAAGGAAAATTGTACAAAAAAAACTTCGACTCACATTCTTACACAAGCGAAATTACTAATTCACTAGACTTTAATCATGAATTAACATTTTCTGAAATCAAAAGAATAGCTTTTGTTGTTGTTTTAAAGTTGATAATTTTGTCAACGTCAAAAAAATACAAATAAATATTCTAAAATATGGCTGAAAATAAAAAGGCAATGTTGATGATCCTTGATGGATGGGGAATGGGAAAAGGTGATAATGGTGACGTTATAGCCACTGCTCCTACCCCTTTTATTGATTCATTAATGCAAGAATACCCACATTCCAAATTAATGGCTTGTGGCGAATATGTTGGTTTGCCCGACGGACAAATGGGGAACTCTGAAGTTGGACATCTAAATTTAGGTGCAGGGAGAGTACTTTATCAAGATATGGTTAGAATTACAAGAGCCATTAAAGATAAGTCGCTTTGGAACCACCCACAGATTCTTAAAGCTTACAACTATGCAAAGGAGAACAACAAACAAGTTCATCTGGTTGGGCTAATTGGCCCCGGTGGTGTACATGCATTAACTTCGCACATGGTTGCTCTTTGCCAAATTGCCACCGATATGGGGTTGGAAAAAGTATTTGTTCACGGACTAACAGATGGCCGCGATACCGACCCTCGTTCGGGCTATGGCTTCATTGAATCGGCGATAGAAGGACTGAATGGTACTAATGGCAAATTTGCATCGCTTGTTGGTCGTTATTTCGGTATGGACCGAGATAAAAACTGGGATCGCATGAAACTTGCTTACGATTTGTGGCTCGACGGAAAAGGAGAAAAGACAACCGACGTTCTCGCCGCTGTTAGAAAATCGTACGACGAAGGTGTTACCGATGAGTTTCTGAAACCAATTATTGTAACAAACAATGAAGGTGAACCGCTCGCAACATTTGAAGGAGGCGATGTGGTTATCTGTTTCAATTTCCGCACCGACCGTTTACGCCAGGCAACTATTGCTTTCACACAACAAGATCTTCCTGAATTCGGTATGGAAACCCAGGATTTGGAATGGTACACAATGACAGAATACAAAGCCGACTTCAAAGGCATAAATGTAATCTTCACTAAAGACAATGTTAGCAATACAATTGGCGAAATTATTTCAAGCAAAGGGTTGAAACAAATACGAATTGCTGAAACTGAAAAATATGCTCACGTAACTTTCTTTTTCTCTGGAGGTCGCGAACAGGAATTCCCTGGCGAGAAACGAATCTTATGCCCTTCGCCAAAGGTTGCCACCTACGATTTGAAACCCGAAATGAGTGCTTATGATGTCCGCGATGCAATTGTTCCTGAACTAAAGAACAAAACAGCTGACTTTGTTTGCCTCAATTTTGCAAATGGCGACATGGTTGGCCATACAGGTGTTTATGAAGCTATATACAAAGCAGTTGTTGCTGTTGACGAATGTGTTAAAGATGTTGTAACCGCAGCAAAAGAAGGTGGTTACGATGTTATTATTATTGCCGACCACGGAAATGCCGACAACGCAATAAACGAAGATGGCTCTCCAAATACAGCTCACTCATTAAACCCTGTTCCTTGCATCTGGGTGACCGATCGGAAAGATGGTAAAATCAACGATGGTGTTTTGGCCGATGTAGCTCCTACCCTTCTGAAAATAATGGGGATTGAGAAACCTGAAAGCATGACTGGAAATGTTCTGATCAATTAATTTAGAAGCTCTATTTTCAAAATAAGCTAAAACCTTCTGAAATAAACTTCAGAAGGTTTTTTTTATGTCTTTAATTTACACTCAAAAACAATAAACTACTGTAAATATGATCATTAAACTGAAATAAAGACAAATTGCTTTAATGCTTCAATCGAAGATTCATTTTAACCGACCAAGCGTATTTGATGAGAAAAGAGTGTGTAACATCAATTTTTAACATAGATCTTACTGTTCATTAAATAAACAGAATATTCCTTAAGAGGATAAGTGCCAACACTATCGACAGGATACCCGGTAACAAGTTCATACCTAGCCTTGCAACACGGGCATTCGGCATAAAAACTATTCCCCTCATTAATCAACGTACATTCGGTACTCACCTCATTAGTACAGGTTGCATCAAAAGCATGAAAAACAGAGTTTCCGGGTGAGATAAAATCGTAGTATTCGCAATAAATTATCACCCCTCCATAACCCGGATCTTTAACCAAATAAGAATAACCAGGGCTAGCCAAATTGTTATTGATTATTAAATCGATTGAGAAATTGACATACACGTAAGGAATATACTCTTCCCTTTCATCGTCGCACGATTGGAATGTAAATAACCCAATAAATGCAGCAAAAGAAATTATAAATAGAAAGAGCGATTTAATTCTCATTTTTACTAATTTTAACAACATTGCAAAACTAAAATATATCTCACTAAAAATGGATGATCTAATACCTTTATTAATCGTTATTCTGATCTCAATTGTTGGGGCCGTAAGCAATAGTAAAAAGAAGAAACGTGAAGAATCTGAAAATATTGCAGGATCAAAATCTTCGGGCCGTGATGATGATTTATTAGATTGGCTTGACCGATTGGATATCAATAAAGAAGAACAAAGTAACTCTTTTGAAGAACCGATACCTGAAACGAAAACTGTAATTGTAGAAGATATTAAACCAGCAACAGTAAACGTATCGAGACCACAAAAGCCAGCAAATGTGAATATTTTCGACAAATTCAGCGGCTTCATTACTGCTAATGAACGTAAAGACTTAATGGAAAAAGAGGGCGTACCTACAATTGTGAAAAATCACATTTCGGAAGGCGACTTAACCAAACAGCTATCGAAAGAAACGAATACTGAAGCAAAACAATCTAAGATTGAACTAGATATGCGAAAAGCCGTTATTTTTAGCGAAATTTTAAAAAGAAAATATTCTTAATAACATGTTTCAGAACACGCTGTTATGATTTAGTGTGTTTTAGAATAAAGCCGAAATATTAAAAATTAATATACTTTTGTAATCGACTTGGAGTTCTGGCTCGTTGGCCGGGATTCTATTTTTTTTACCCTTAATACAAAAATATTAGAGTTATGTCTGGTATAAATTATATGACCGCAGAAGGTTTAAAAAAACTGAAACAAGATCTTGATCATCTAGTTAAGGTTGAGCGTCCATCTATTTCGAAGCAAATTGGAGAAGCAATTGAGAAGGGCGATATTTCAGAAAATGCAGAATACGATGCTGCAAAGGATGCACAAGGTATGCTTGAAGCCAGAATTGCTTTATTGCAGTCGCAAGTTGCTAATGCGCGTATTATCGATGAATCAAAAATCAACACTTCGTATGTACAAATAATGAACATTGTCACCATTAAAAATCAAAAAACTGGTGCAACAATGAAGTACACAATAGTATCGGAACATGAAGCCGATTTAAAAGCTGGAAAGATATCGATCAAAACTCCGATCGCTAAAGGCCTTCTGGGAAAGAAAGTCGGAGATGTTGTTGATATTCAAGTCCCATCAGGTGTTATTCCTTTTGAAATTGTTGATATTTCACTCTAAAGGATATTGTCATGTCTTCAATATTTACCAAAATAATTAACGGCGAAATTCCTTCGTACAAGATTGCAGAAAATGAAGATTTTTATGCTTTTTTGGATATTTCGCCTTTAGCAAAAGGACATACATTGGTAATACCAAAGAAAGAAGTCGATTATCTTTTCGACCTTGACGAGGAAACTTACATTGGGCTTCAGGCTTTTACCCGCAAAGTTGCCATTGCGTTAAAGAAAGCGATACCTTGCATTAAAGTTGGGGTTGCAGTACTTGGAATGGAAGTACCTCATGCTCACATACATTTGGTTCCAATGCAAAGCGAAAAAGACCTAAACTTCACTAATCAGAAACTTAAACTGACAAGTGAAGAGTTTGAAGAAATCAGAAAATCAATATCAGGTTATATCTTATAAGAAAAGCGGTTTATGCCGCTTTTTTATTTTACCCTATCGGGGTTCTTCGCAATAAAATCATTCCAATTTTTAAAGTCTTTTGTATGTACAGGCCTCCCCGACTGTATGAAATGACAAACAGCTACAGCAATAGCATCTGTAGCATCAAGAGTACTAGGAAGATCCGTAAACCCATAGGTCTTCTGCAAAAAATAAGCAACTTGCTCTTTCGAGGCAGCTCCCATTCCGGTTATCGACTGTTTTACTTTTAATGGAGCATATTCAAAAATTGGCAACCCCCTATAGAGAGCGGCGGCCATTGCAACACCCTGTGCACGGCCCAATTTCAACATCGATTGCACATTCTTACCAAAAAACGGTGCTTCAAGTGCAACTTCATTGGGATGATATTCATCAATAATTTCAAGAACTCGCTCAAAAATATGTTTCAGTTTGTCGTAATGATCGGAAGATTTGCCCTGAGTTATTGTTCCCATCACAATAATCGAAGTCTTCTTGCCATCAACCCGAATCAAGCCGTAACCCATTATATTTGAACCAGGATCGACACCCAGAATTATACGAGAATTATCCATTAGTAAGCTTGTATTAACTTATATATCCCTTTGTATTCGAAAGGTTTCTGCAATGTAGTAAAGCAGCTTTTCAATTGCGATTGATGAAAAGCCAACTCAGGTTCTTCTATCGCCAAAATTGCAGCCTTGAGCATCAACTCATTCGGATCGCCCCATGCATGTGAAAGGTCATCAACTTCTGCAATGTCGACCGGAAGTCCATTGTAGTATTCGCCATAACCAAGACTGTTTGTGTTAATAAACGAAATTGGCAGAATTGCCAAATCGAGAGCTTTAACCGAAAATATATACATACCAACAGGCTTGCCATGGGTTTGGCCTCCAACCAATTTCACATTCATATAAGGCTCAAGGCCGTTAATTATCAGCTCACTGGCAGAAGCGGTATTGTTCGTGGTAATAAAACAGACTTCCGAAACATTTAGTACAGTACTATCGTAATCCGACACATAAACCTGATTTTTTGAAGAGTGTTTATCGTTGTGTTTCATTTCGATAATTGTCTTATTTTTAACAATATCGCCTCCAATCATGGCAAATAGTTTGTACGCCACATCATTCAACCCTCCACCATTGTATCTGAAATCAACAATCAAATCAGAGATTTTTTCTTTTTTAAAGTACTCAACTACAGACTGAAGCTCAGCTACCGAAGAGTTGTAAAAACCGTCGAAAACAAAATATCCAATTTTCTTATCACCAACACTGTACACATTCGAATACAAAACAGTATTCATTGCAAATGCTTCGCGTTGCAACGAAAATGAATGTTCAACATTATTAAGATCGAGGAAAACAAAATTAACAACTCCATCAGAAGTGAGTGCTGCATTTAAACTATCGACATTTGCCGAAGTAAATCCGTTTATAGAAACAACTTTCCAACCCCGATCGACACCAGAACGGCCCAACGGCGATTGCTTGTAAGCATGAGAAATCTTAATCTCGCCTTTAGCATCGAACATGAAACCAGCACCAAAGCCTTTGTACTCTCCACTCAAAAATAGCTTATTAACCTCAGTTAGCGAACCCGAAAAGCTCCACCTATCGACAGGAACTTTGATTGAATCGATAAGAGCTTCCTGTGTTTCGATACCATTGGGGTCAATATCAGGAATCTGATCATACCATAAATACCAATCTTTAAATTGTTCGTAAATGTATTCATTAGCTGTTTTGGCTTTCACCTCATCATCGGGCGAAAACCAATCGCAACCATTCAAAATAAAGACTAGGAAAAAAGCTCCGTAAAATGCAATAAAATGCTTTATTGAAAATGTCTTCTTCATTTCTATTTGCTGTTTTTTTCTGTTTGCTGAAAAAGTATTCCTGAAATTATAAAAAATAATCCAACAATGGTGGTTATATAAATTTTCTCTCCTAATATGAAATGAACTGGAATAAGTGCTAAAAACGGCCCGATATAAGTCAGATTAGCAATTCTGGCACTATGTGCTGTAAGCGAAAGAGCTTTCATCCACAATACAAACGAGACGCCAATTTCGAAGATTCCGATATAGATACCCGCAGCAAAACTTTCGTTGAAAGGCATTTTAAACGTTGAAAAAAAGGAAAGATATAACGCAAGTAAAATGCTGCCCGACAAAAAGTTGATAAATAGTTTAATCAGTTCATCAAGTTTACTTTTGACATTAAGTATCCAAAATATTGACCACAAAAAAGCACTGCAAATACACAAAAGCACGCCGGTTAAGTCAGCATTTTTAAGGTTACTTAAATTGCCCTGCGACGAAATCATAACAACACCAGCAAAACTAACAACTAATGCAACCCCACTTTTCCAACCTATCTTATGCTTCAATAATGGAATTGAAAGCAAAACCAGCACTATTGGCCAGATCATGTTTATTGGTTGAGCAACTTGCGCTGGCAGAAGTGAATATGCCTTGAATAGTACAATGTAATACAAAAATGGATTTACCGCCCCAAGTAAAATACGATACAGCAACTGCTTACGTGAAACAAATCGAAATAGGCTTAACTTTCCGGAAACCGCAATCAAAAAGAACAAAATAACAAGAGTTGTAATTGATGCAATAAAAATAAGTTGTG
The DNA here is from genome assembly GCA_964604035.1 of uncultured Prolixibacteraceae bacterium. Classification (GTDB taxonomy): domain Bacteria; phylum Bacteroidota; class Bacteroidia; order Bacteroidales; family Prolixibacteraceae; genus CAYMTR01. Next base: position 11,199 of record CAZRXT010000012.1, read on the forward strand.
GCGGATTTAGGGTTCTTAACCCAATTTTGAATGCAGTTGAAACTGTGCCCCAAAAAAGAACAACAATTGAAGCTAAAACTATAGCCCTTTGCTCTTTTTGCAAAGATCTCAGTTTAGAAAAATGCCGGAGCATCCATATCTGGTTGTGGCATTTCTTCTACAGGTATAATATCTCCCCTAAGTATGCGATATCTGTTTCGAGAGTCTGACACAAAGATACTTCCCGGATAACTAAGTAGGATTTGCTTGTAAAGTTCTTGTGCTTTTTCAACATTTTTAAACTGAAGTTCGTATAGTAAGGCCATTTTGTACAGGGCATCATCGGCCGAAGTTGAGGCAGGATAATTCTCCAAAACATCAGAATACAAAGCTATTGCGTTGTCGAATTGAAAATTTTTCTCACTTATTTGGGCTTTCCTCATCAAAATTCGATCATTTAGTGAATGCCCAGGATATTTAATGTTTACCGAATCGTAGGTTGCAATAGCTTGGCTGTCTTTATTCTGAAAAACAAGCAAATCGCCTCGGGCAAAGAGCTGGATTGGCTCTTCAATAGTATCCATGTCGTAATATTCTGAAATAAGGAGCGATAATTCCATAGCATCGTTTGCCGTAAGTTTTGAAGTGCTCGCTTTCAACGCATCAACCTGTGCTTTAGCCCATTTAATATCGCCAAGATAAAAGCCCAATTTCGCTTTTTTGAGCTTTACATCGTTGCCAATCGGATTCTCTTTGTTGCTGTCGATAATTTGAGCATAGATAAGAGTTGCACCCCAAAGGTTGTCGTCAAAAACATTGATATCGGCTAACTCTATTTTCAAATTCGAACGCTTTGCATTATCCAATTCCCTTATATTCAAAGCACTATCCAACACTTCATAAGCTCTATCTACCCTATTCAGGTAGAATGCCAGAAAATGAGCATAATCGCAAATGAATTCAGAATTTTGAGCGGTGTATCCAGATTGGTTCAGGATAGTTTGAAATTTCTGTAGAAGCAATTCAGAATTCGTTCTCTGACTTTGTGGCAATGACACAAATTTTCGATATTCAATTGTAACTATTTCGCGCTGAACTTGTTCGACATTTGAAATTGACGGTTTACGCGAAGAAAGATAATCCAGCCCTTTAAGAGCCACATCGAAAAGATTATTCTGTGCTGCCGATTTCGAAAAATTCAAGATATCAGTTTCCTCTGTTTTAGTACGCCTATCGAGAGCAATTGACTGATTAAGTGCCTGTTCAAAATTCTGTTCCTGGACAAGAAGCCATATCAGAAATCTATTGTAAATAACCCGGTTAGGATCTTCCTGAATCTTTTTCAGAATCTCTTTCTTGACAAGAATCCGTAGCGAATTGTCAAAATCGTATTGCAATAGTGAATTTATACGCCCTTCGACGTTGGGTAGCTGATTTTCATCATCTTTCAACATCAAAAAGTATTCATCCATCATTTTAGCGTAGTTCCTTGTGTACGCATAAATCATCGCAATGTTGGAGCGGAACAGTTGGCTATCGTCTAAAATTTGACGACCTCTCAAATACGTCTTTTCGGCATAATCGTACTCTCTGATATTGAAAAAATCGTTTGCTACCGAAATAACTGCACCTTCATTTTTTTCCAGTTTTTCAAGTATCTCATCAAAAGCATCGGTGGCTTTATCAATATCTCCTTTTTGCTTATAAACCGAGCCTAAAGTTATCTGAAGCCCTGTATTCTTTCCTTTACGAAGTTGCTTTTTAATAGCTTTTTCAGCCTCATCGTACTCTCCATTTTGAACCAAACAATTAACGTAATTGTCGAAATAGTAGTTCATTTTGGTTGTTTCGAAAAGTTCGAGGTAGAGAGGTGCTGCTTTAGCGTACTCTTTATCGCGAAAAAAAGATGAAGCCAACTGAGCCTTACTCTGGCCTTGATTAACCTGAGCAAAACTAACCGTCAGACTAAAAAATAGTGGTATGAAAAATAATATGTACTTCATCAATCGATTTTGTTTTGCAAAAATAGTTGAATAAACTAAAACATCAGTCAATTTTAACGTTAACGAAACTGAAATCGTTCACCAAACTAGAAGCTATTTTTGAAAAGTCTGTTCTATATTTTTTTGATCAAAAGGTTGAGACGCGTAAAATCATTCTATTTTCATCAGCTGCCGCTTCCCGAATATTATTGGCTAAGCTACTGATTTCAGAATTAAGTAGACCAATACACTTATCGAAGTTCCCAAGCTGTCGGTTTATTTCGGCTTTCAATAGTAACTCTTCACTTTTTTCGCCCGATAAAAGATTTTCCAACCGTTCAAGGCTATCGATGCAAAAAGCATGAAACCTAGCATTTTGCGAAATGAGTTGCTGCCCCTTTGTTGTGTGATTTACGGCATACCATAGTTCTTGCCTTATTATCTTCTCATCTTTCAGGCTCATCTTCCTTCTGGTTCTGAGTTCCAAAATGAGGGCACTTGCAGACGGCGCTTCTGCCCTTTTCAGCTGCGACCAGTATTTCTGAAAATCGGAACTATCGGGTTCAGCAATTACTTTTCCCTTCTCGGAAAAGAAACCAAGTTCACAGGTTACGCAACCTATCAAACCTGGTGTTCGCCAATTTTCTTCATCAAAAAAATAACCATCGGAAAAAAGAATTGCGTTCTCCGATGGTAAATTTCTCGACAATAAATATTTTTCGCCACAAGTTGGACATTCAATCACAATAGGTGCCAATATGCTCATTATTTGCTACATATATAAGAAACGTTTAATACTGCTCTTTGGTGTCTTTTCGAATTCGGTTTCAACAATTTCAATTTTGGTTAGCTGCTCATACGACGAAACTTCGTGGTTGAAATGTTTGCGGTTTTCAGCCATAAGATCTTCGAGCATACTTTCATTGCGATGGTTGTTTTTTAGCGCCTCCTTATCGGGATACACGAGAGCTACCAATTTCGCTCCACGCTGAATTACAACACATTCCTGAACGTAAGGCATATTGCTCAAACGAGCTTCCAGCTCTTCGGGGTAAATATTTTGACCGCTAGGGCCGAGCAGCATATTTTTCGAACGACCTTTAATGTATATAAAATTGTCTTTGTCTATCACGCCCAAATCTCCTGTGCGAAGCCATCCGTCATCAGTAAAACTGTTTTTGTTTGCATCGTCGTTTTTGTAATATCCGAGCATTACGTTCATTCCTTTAAGCTGAATTTCGCCAACAGTATTGTAAGGATCATCGGAATCGATACGAACCTCCATTCTATCAACTAATTGCCCTGATGAAAATGGTCGGGAAACATCCCATTTGGCATAGCTTATCAGAGGACCACACTCGGTCATTCCGTAGCCAACAGTGAAAGGGAACTTAATTTTACGGAAAAAGAGCTCAATATCACTGGTTAAAGCCGCCCCTCCAATTACAATTTCCATAAAATTAGCACCAAAAGTTTCAATAAGTTTACTACAAATCTTTTTATGCAGAACACTGTTAATTAAAGGAGTATGCAACAAAATTTTCATCACAGGTTTCTGAATGGTTGGCAGAATACTCTTTTTGTAAATCTTTTCGATAACCAGAGGCACCGAAAGTATGAGCCTTGGTTTCACTTCTTTAAAAGAATTAACCAACACCTGGGCACTTGGGGTTTTATTCAAAAATGTGATGTGGCAACCAACTGTTACAGGAAAAAGGAACTCGAAAAGTAGCCCAAACACATGCGACATAGGTAAAAAAGAGACAATCCGGTCTTTTGATTTCAACGGCATTTTGTCTTGAGCAAAAATCAGGTTCGAATAAATACTCCGAACCGGAATCATAACACCTTTTGAAAAGCCTGTAGAACCTGATGTATATGAAAGGACTTGAACATTCTCCATTTCATTCTCGCCAAATGCAAAGGTTTCTTTATTAACAACCCCTGTTTTCATCATTTCCAAAGCCTCAAGCGGAAGTGGCTGTAAAGCTTCGTTTCGGCAGTTCAAAACACTAAAATCTTCAAGCGAAATTGTACATTCCAACCCTTCCATATCGTTCAAATTCAGGGTGTCGAATAGTTGTTTTGCAGCGAATAAAATATGAGTTTCTGAATGATTAATAATGTTATGAACGTTCTCGGGTTTAAAATCGGGCAGAATAGGCACAATAATTAACCCGTAAGACAACCCTGCAAGGAATATTTTGCCCCAGTTGGCAGAATTGCGGCCATAGATCGCTATTTTGTCGCCCTTCTTCAATCCGGCTTTTTCAAACATTACAGCCAATGTATGAATAGTTAGCGCAACATCTTTGTATTTAAATATTTCGCCACCCTGATCAGAAAGCATCGGCAACTCCCAATTCTCATTAAAAGAGCTATTGTACAACCCTGCAAGACTTATCCGTTCCATAATTTTATTAGATTTTTTTTGATTGTAACAAATTAAAAAAATGGGTGAAAAGATAAGAAGGAAATCAAGGAAATACAAATTAAACTAACAGCAAGATATTCTGATAAGTAACTAAAATACAAAGACTAAATCCGAGAAAAAAAAACTACTTTTAGCTCAGAAAAATAAGTCTCTCATCTTTTTCGCTTCTTTTATTAAGCGCTAACCCTAAACATACAAGCAAGAAGGGTGGTTATTACTACATTTTTGCCTTTACATACTTTAATGAATATTGTTTGTTATTCATTAAATGCTTACATTTCTACTATTAACTTTCGTCAATTAAATGAACAATGGCTAAAAAAATTTCAAAAAATACTCTTTACCTATTTGGTGTTTTTTCAACCATTACAATTCTTATTGTATTCGGTGTCTTTTACTTCTTCCGATTCGAAAAAAATATCATAAAATCAAGTAAATCAGAAGAATTAAGAGCAATAGCAACATTAAAGACGAAACAAATATCGGAATGGTATTTGGGCGAACTTGAAGACGCAGAACTTATATCTCAGAACATCTATTTTATAGAAGAAATAAAACTCTGGACAAAAATCAAGGGTGAAAAAGAAAAAAAGATTCTCTCGCTAAGGCTACAGCAAATAGTTGACGAACACGGATATAGTGCAGTTTGTATAAGTTCGCTCGACATGAACGACATTATTTCAAAAAATGGAGATTGGAACAAAATTAGCGACACCGAAAAACAAATAGCAAAGAAAGCTATAAGCAATCGATTAATTATTTCGACCGATTTATTTAAAAACACCGATGAGAACAAGATCCTGATCGAATTTATTGCGCCAATTTTAGATGAAAAAAAACAACCTATTGCACTAGTTTTCTTTCAACAAAATGCAGATTCGTTTCTTTTCCCATTAATACAAAGTTGGCCAATCCCCAATCAGACAGCCGAAACTTTAATATTGAAAAAAGAAAACGACAGCATCGTATTTCTAAATAACCTGAGGCATTTAAAAAATTCAGCCTTAACATTTAAAATACCGTTAACTGAAAAAAATGTAGCCGGAGTTTATGCGGTAACCGGAAACACTGGCATTTTTGAAGGAGCAGATTACCGCAAGAAACCAATTATTGCCTACGTTAATTCGATTCCAAACACCTCATGGTTTATTGTATCGAAAATAGACAAAGAAGAGGCTTTTAATAAATTCATTTTCAATGCATTTAGCCCAATAATAGTGTCAGCGATACTTATATTGCTTTCATTTCTACTCTTTCTTTTATCTGTTACCTTTCAGAAAAAAAACAGTTACAAAAGAATGTTTTTAGCTCAGGAGGAATTCAGAACAACATTCCACAGTATTGGCGACGCTGTAATAACAACAAACATCCAAGGTAAAATACAATATATTAACCCAACAGCACAGAAACTTACCGGATGGAGCGAAAAAGAAGCAAAAGGGAGACACATTGATGACATATTCGTAATAATCAGCGAAGATTCTCGAAAAAAAGTTGAAACACCAATAAATCAAGTTCTTGATAAAGGAATAACTGTTGGGCTAGCAAACCATACACTACTAATTTCGAAAGAAGGAGTAGAAATACCGATAGCCGACAGTGGTGCACCAATCTACGACGATGAGAAGAAAATAACAGGTGTTGTTTTGGTTTTCAGAGACCAAACCAACGAGCGAAATCAACAAAAATCGCTACTCGAGAGCAAAAGAAAACTAACAACGTTGATGTCAAATCTTAGGGGAATGGCTTATCGTTGCAAAATAGACTCGCATTGGACAATGCTATTTGTAAGTAAAGGATGCCTCGAACTAACCGGGTACGAATCGTGGGAACTTGAAAACAATGAAACAATATCTTACAACTCAATTATTGTTGACGAAGACAGAGAAAAAGTGTTCAATACAGTATCGGAGGGTTTAAAGAAACATGAAAGTTTTGAAATAGAATACCGAATAAAAACCAGCAAAGGCGAAATAAAATGGGTATGGGAAAAAGGCCTCGGCATAGTTGAAGACAATGAACAAACATCTATCGAAGGCTTCATTACCGACATATCTGAACGAAAAAGAATTGAACAATCGTTGTTGGAAAACGAAGAGATATTTGATCACTTCATGAAATATAGTCCTGTTTATATGTTCTTCAAAGACAAAGAAACACGAGCACTTAAACTAAGCCCAAATTTCTCTGAAATGATTGAACGCCCCTATGAAGAGTTATTAGGGAAAACCATGTACGACTTATTCCCTTCGGAATTTGCTCAAAAGATTATCGACGATGATAAGCAAATTTTGACCGACAAAAAACCAAAAATTTTAGAAGAGGACTTTAATGGAAAGAAATATTTGACTGTAAAATTCCCAATAATTATAGATGGAGATCCAAAATACCTTGCAGGTTTCACAATGGATATTACTCAGAGCAAGACCGCCGAAGAGGAATTACGCGCAAGCAAACATCTTTTCCAAACCCTTGCCACCAATGCTCCTGTTGGCATTTTCAGAACCAACAAAAACGGACTTACAACCTATGTTAACCCTAAATGGTGCGAGCTTTCGGGACTGACTGCTGAAAAAGCAATGGGCAAAGGTTGGCTTAGCCACGTGCATCCCGACGATAGAGAAAAAGTATCATCGGTGTGGGAAAATGCGAATAGAGAAAAATCTACTTCGTCAGATGAATTCCGTTTTGTTCTTGATAACGGAAAAATAATTTGGGTTAAAGGACAGGCAATTCCTGAATATGACGAACATGGCAATATATCAGGATATATAGGAACGATGTCGGATATTACCGAAATTGTTGAAGCTTCTGAAACCATCGAAAAATCGAATAATTTATTGCGAACAATAATAGACAACATACCCGATGCCGTCTACATGAAAGATATTAATGGCAAAAAGATTATTGCAAATAGCGCAGATGCTTTAAACTGTGGCTTTAACGGCGAATCGGAAATATTAGGAAAGACAGACTTTGATATGTTCCCACCTGATATTGCTCAAAAGTTTTGGGAAGACGACAAACGAGTGCTTAATGGAGATCCTGTAATCAACCGTGAAGAAAAGCTTGTAAATAAAGAAGGCTTAGTGAAATGGCTCATCACTTCAAAAATTCCTTTCATTGATAATACAGGAAAAATTGTTGGGCTAATTGGACTAGGACACGATACCACCCGCAGAAAACTGGCCGAAGAAGAGATGCTAAAACTGCTGAAAGCTGTAACACAAAGTCCTATAAGTATTGTAATTACAGACATCAATGGGAACATCGAATATGTTAATCCGAAGTTCATTGAAACAGCCGGTTACAAGTTCGAGGAGATTAAAGGAATGAATTCAAACATCTTAAAATCGGGGGCGCAAAACAACGATTTCTACAAAATACTTTGGGAAACAATTCTTTCGGGAAACGATTGGCTTGGAGAAATGCTCAATAAGAAGAAAAACGGCGAACTTTATTGGGAAAATGTGAAAATATCGCCAATATTCAATGAAAATGGCACCATTACAAACTTCGTTGCTATAAAAGAAGACATTACAGAACGCAAAAAAATATTGGAAGAACTTATTATTGCGAAAGATAAAGCCGAAGAGAGCGACAAATTAAAAACATCGTTCTTAGCCAATATGAGCCACGAAATACGTACTCCACTCAATTCAATTCTGGGGTTCACAAATTTCATTACTACCGACGACACTCTTTCCATCGATGAGAAAAAAGAGTTCTCGTCAATTATAAATAAGAGTGCCGAAAGCTTGTTGCAGATTATAAACGACATAATCGACATATCGAGCTTAGAAACAGGCCAGTTAAAAATATTCATGAATGATATTGATGTAAACCCTATAATCAGGTCGTTACATTCTGTTTTCAATTTAAAGATGTTTGAGGTAAGAAAAACTCAAATTAAACTAACCCTTCATATTAAGGAAGATGTGCATGTTTTTGCTGATGAAAATCGACTTATTCAGATCTTCACTAATTTGCTAAACAACGCTCTGAAATTTACCGAAAACGGTGAAATTGCTTTTGGCATTGAAAAAATTAGCGAGTCGTATGTTGAGTTTTTTGTTTCGGACACAGGACTGGGAATTCCGGAAAACATGCAACATGCAGTTTTTGAGCGATTCAGACAGGCCGAAGGCACCATTAACCGAACTTATGGTGGAAACGGACTTGGACTTTCAATTGTAAAAAACTTGCTGACAATAATGGGAGGTTCTATTTCGCTGAAATCAGAATTGGGCGTAGGTTCAAGGTTCAGTTTCAAGTTACCAAGAA